>JAKAGC010000045.1 GCA_021817755.1 Acidobacteriota bacterium
CGGATCATAAACGGCACTCCCTTTATCCTCCGCATACTCATAAAGATTATCGATGGGCAATGGCAATCGACCTGGATGCATGTACGGGGTGTTCGGCCTGTGTTGCGGCATGTTACATCGAGAACAACATCCCGATCGTGGGGCGCGCGGAACTTCTGAGAGGACGCGAAATGGCGTGGTTGCGAATAGAACCTTACACGGATAATCCGGAGAAGCCTGAATTTCTTCCTATGATGTGCCAGCAGTGCGACAACGCCCCTTGTGAAACGGTATGTCCGGTATATGCTACATTTCACAATCCGGAAGGTTTGAATGCACAAGTTTATAACCGCTGTGTGGGTACGCGTTATTGTGCCAACAATTGCCCTTACAAAGCACGAAGATTTAACTGGTTTGACTGCGAAGAAAACCAGCCTTTGAATAAGGTTTCCAACCCGGATTTATCGGTTCGGCCAAAAGGAGTAATGGAAAAGTGTTCATTCTGTATACAGCGTATCCGGTTTGCGAAAGACAGAGCGAAAGATGAGGGTCGTTTAGTAAAAGATGGAGAAATGATTCCTGCATGTGCACAGACATGCCCGGCGAATGCGATTACATTCGGAAATATTATGGACCCGGAATCCAAAATTAGCCAATTGGCAAAATTAGAAGGCTCTTACCGGGTAATGGAACAATTGGGAACTGAGCCGGCTGTGTACTATATTAAACGAAAAAAGAATGAATCGAGTTAAAAAAATGGGAGAAGACACCAGGATGAACTTAGAACCATATTTTCAGCAAGTAGAGACAGATGTCCTGGGGGCAATGAGTAAGCCCCGGATGTTTTACTGGATTGCCCTTGCGATATCCGCCCTTGCATTTGCAGGGGGGTTGACATTGTGGGGATACCAGATATTTAAAGGTATGGGAGTCGCTGGTATTACGCATCCTGTTGGATGGGGTGTATATATAACGAACTTAGTATTCTGGGTTGGTATCGCACATTCAGGCACCCTTATCTCTGCCGTTTTATTCTTGTTTCGTGCGCAATTCCGTAGCGCATATAACAGAATCGCAGAAGCGATGACGGTTATTGCGGTGATGACTGCGGGATTATATCCGTTAATCCATCTGGGTAGAGTATGGCGAGCGTATTTTCTATTCCCCTATCCGAACCAAAGATTGGTATGGGCGAATTTCCGTTCTCCGCTTGTTTGGGACGTATTCGCAGTATCGACCTATCTTACAATCAGTATGATATTCTTTTATGTGGGAATGATCCCCGATTTTGCGGCAGCACGGAGGCATTTCACAGGGATCCGGCAGAAAATTTATAATGGGTTGTCTCTGGGATGGCAGGGAACTACAGATCAATGGCGTCACTATAACAGGTTATATATGTTTTTAGCCGCATTTGCCACACCACTTGTGGTTTCGGTTCATTCGGTGGTATCATGGGATTTTGCCATGAGTATTGTTCCGGGGTGGCACTCCACTATTTTTGCTCCCTATTTTGTCGCAGGAGCTATTTTTTCGGGGATTGCAATGGTTATTACACTTACGATCCCCATGCGAAAAATTCTTAAACTGGAATCCTATATCACAGTAGATCATTATGAAAAAATCGCAAAAGTTCTTTTAGTTACAGCTATGATCGTCTCTTTTTCTTATATAATCGAATTATTACTTGCACTCTACAGCGGGAATATTTTTGAGATATCCATTTTCAAATACCGAATGCTTGGGCATTACCGGTATTTTTACTGGTTGATGATTTTCTGTAATGTGCTATTACCTTTAACTTTATTCATCAAAAAAGCACGTAGAAATCTTGTGTACTTATTTATACTATCGCTATTTGTCAATATTGGAATGTGGCTGGAACGATTCATCATAATCGTGACCTCACTTGCACATGAATACAATCCATATTCATGGGGAACCTACACACCAAGACCAGTGGAAATCGGGATCAGTATCGGGAGTTTCGGAATGTTCTTTACCTTCTTCTTAATATTTTCTAAGACACTTCCGGTATTATCCATCTCTGAAATCAAAGAACAAAAAGAGCATCTGGAACAAAAAGAAAAAGGAGAAAACCAATGACAAACAGTACCTTTTCCAATAATGAAAAGAACTCCGAAGTAATAGAATATGAATTTGCATCCAAAGAGGAATTTTTGGAGAAGCTGGAATCATTGGTAAAAGAAGGAGTGGTACCATCCAAACTCTCAACCTTGACTCCGTTTCATGTACATGAAGTGGAACACATCTTGCACACTGCTCCGAGTAATCTGCGATTTTTTACATTGGTAGGGGCATTAACGGGTTTTTTCTTAAGTTTTGCATTTATTATATTTACAGTACTGGATTGGCCGCTTATAACGGGTGGGAAGCCTTTAATCTCGATTCCTGCATTTATTATAGTAGCATTTGAATGTACAATTTTAATAGGTGGGATCGTATCATTCTTAGGATTTTTGCATTTAAATCGGTTCCCGGATTTTGGTGGAATTTTACACCCGAAGGAATGCGGAAATCATTTTATTATTCTTCATAACCAGGGGTAAACGATGAAAATGATGTCTAAAAAGATGCCGGTAGTTGTTCAGATCATATTAATTGCATTGGTGGTGTTTATTATGGATTTTATATTTACATCCCAATCCAATATATCGATATTGGTGGGGCTTTTATTCTGGGCTGGAGTCGGACAAGGTTTGATTGCGATGAGCGCAGCGGCGGACCTGGCACAAGGAAAATGGATAAAATCGATAAAGCCCTATATGCAAGAATATTATCCGTTACTTGCAATGTTTCCAATCATCTTTATCATTTTCTCGATTCATGCACCGGCGTATAGATGGTCATGGGAACCTGGGACATGGTTAAATCTCCCATTTTTTATTATCCGAAATACTATTGCTTATTTACTACCGTTTATTGTCGCTCATTTCTATGTAATGGCGTCGCGAAAATCTTCCAATAAAACCCAACTGGCGGCTGTTTTATATATCGTATCATTCGTGGTTTGCCAGAGTTTTATGGCATATGATCAGGTGATGTCTTTCGAGTATCCCTGGATAAATACATTATTTGGAGCATTTTTCTTTATCGAAGCGATGTATGCAGGTATTGCGTTTTCTATATTTTTAACAGGATTATTAAGTTGGAAGGATTCAAGTGGTTTTAAATCTTCTTTCCAGGATTTCACACTGATGCTGATGGGGTTTGCACTCATGTGGGCGGGATTGTTTTATTCACAATACCTCGTCATCTGGTATGGAAACATCCCTGAGGAAGTATCATATATAGCGACACGGATGGAAGATCCAATGATTGAAAAGATGGGAATATTTACATTATTGACACTATTCCTGATCCCGTTTTTGTTATTGGTATCAAGGAAAATCAAATCTACAGTTCCGGTGGTTTTCGGAATAGCATTTTTAGTACTGGCGGGGCTAGTGGTTGAGCGCTTAATATACCTCATCCCTGTAGGAGATTTGAGTGTAATGGGTGTAATAATGCCGCTTGTATTAATGGGAATTCCTTTTCTTGCACTCTTGCGATCTCAGTATAGTTCGACAAACGGAAAAAACTAAAACGAAATTTTTTTATGCTTGCTCTATAAATAGAACAAACTCCGTAAATAAAAGGAATTTTATTAAAAGAGTACCCCTGTTTTTGGTCAAATCTTCCTATTTTAATGAATTGGGAGAATGTTACATATATTTACATTAAAACATCAAATAATTATCCTCTTTAAGATCACATAAGAACAGAAAAATCTTAAAATACTAATAGAATAATAGATTATCAAGCTTTTGCACAACTTTCATGATTTACAAAGGGATTTTCATGTGCTATAAAATTCGTATCGTGTAATAAGAGATTTCCCACTCATTAGATCGGCCCGCAGGTAAAAGGTAAAGGCGGAATGTATAATTGAGAGGGGGTTGAGTAGATACGGTGAACAAAACTATTAAGGGGGGAAGTGGAAGGGAGGCAATCCTGCCTCTTTCCATTTCCCCGATCTTCTTTATTAGATCAATTGGTTTTTATTGATAACCGAATAATCGCAATTGCAATTATAGTTGTAATTCCAGCAAATAAAAAGGGAGCACTGGGTGTTAATGAAAAAAGAAATCCAGCAATTATACTGGCAGGAAGCAATCCGATTCCAACTATTGTGTTATAGAAACCCAATGCGGTACCTTTGGATTCTTTTGGTGCTAATTTTGCCACAAACGCTTTTTCGACTCCTTCAGTCATGGCATAATATAATCCATAAATAGGCCAAAATACCCACAATAAATAACCATGCTCCTTATTCAAAAAACCGAAAGCAATATATACAACGGCATATAGTAAATACCCAAAAGATAGAAGCATTCTGCTTCCTATTTTATCAGACAGCTTCCCAAAATATGTGGAGAAAAGCGATGTGGTTAGATTGAATACAATATACATTAATAGGATATCCGATAATGCATAGCCGAGATTGGTTGAACGTAAAAGTAAGAATTGATTCGATGAATTTCCAAGAGTAAAAATAAATTGAGCGAGAAAAAATAATTGCAAATCACGGTCATATTTCCTGAAATTCAAGTTGGGTTTAGGTTTATTGGTGTTCTGATCTGCCTTAGTCTTCCCATCGGTTTCACGAACGAAAAACAGAATGACAACTCCGAAAAAAGCTGGAACGAGAGAAATAATAAAGATGGGATAAAAATCACGGGGAGCGGTCATATTATCGATATTGGGAAAAATGAATTTTAAAATAATAAAACATAGTACTGTTCCGAGGAAAGCCCCGGCAAAATCCATTGCTCTTTGGAAGCCAAAAGCTTTGCCCTGCTGTTCCTTCGGAGTGGATTCCGAAATCAATGCATCTCGAGGAGCTGTTCTAATTCCCTTTCCAACCCGGTCGAAAATTCTTGCCCCGAGTACTGTAATCCAAAATGGAAAAAGAAAAAGAAACTTTGCAATCCAGGATAATCCATATCCTATAATGGTTGGTGCTTTTCGTTTCTCCATCTTATCAGAATAATAACCGGAAAAAACTTTCAATAGGCTGGCGGTGGATTCGGCTATACCTTCGATAATTCCCAATACAGGCCCTAATAATGCAGTATTTGCCATCATAATTACAGAAATAAATCCTTGCAAAAGTGGATATATCATTTCCGAAGAAACATCGGTAAAAAAAGACGTCAATCCAGTCACAATAACATTTCGATGAAATCGTTTCCCTTTAGTATCCATTTCTGGGCTCATTATCGACCTCCAACTGATTAATAATCACTTCAGTCCTAGTTAAATTTTAACCTTTTTCCGAATCGATATCAAGAGATTTTTCTGGAAACTGCGGAATTTAGAAGGATTGAAAACGGGTAATTGACATTTTGAATTCAAACTATTAAAATGTTTATCTGAAAAAAAACGTTAAAAATATGAGGAGTAACAACATGGAAAAAAGAAATGTGATAATAATAGGTTCAGGCCCGGCCGGTTTGACCGCGGCGATATATACAGCAAGAGCAAATTTAAAACCCCTGGTTTTCGAAGGTTATCAGCCTGGAGGACAATTAATGATTACGACTGAAGTAGAAAACTTTCCGGGTTTTAAAGAAGGAATAATGGGACCGGAATTAATGGATATCTTACATGAACAGGCGGAACGGTTCGGTGCAGAATTCATCAGTTCAGAAGTTACACGGGTTGAATTAAGCGAAGATAAAAAGATAGTGTGGGATGAGGATGACGCATATGAAGCGGAAACTGTTATAATCTCTACAGGAGCAACGGCCAATCTTCTTGGGTTGGAAAGTGAAAAACGGTTAATGGGCCGTGGAGTAAGTGCCTGTGCGACATGCGACGGCTTTTTCTTCAAAGATAAAGAAATATGCGTTATTGGTGGGGGTGATAGTGCAATGGAAGAAGCAAACTACCTCACCCGATTTGCTTCAAAAGTATACCTAATTCACAGACGAGACCAGTTCCGTGCTTCAAAGATAATGATTAAAAAAGCTGAAGAAAACCCAAAAATTCAATTTGTTCTTAACTCGGGGATAGAAGAAATCCTGGGTAATGAAAAAGTGACAGGGATCAAGTTACGGAATACAAAAACGGGCGAAATCTTCGATTTAAAACTGGATGGAGTATTTGTAGCCATCGGACACACCCCAAACACTTCTATTTTCAAAGAACAATTGGAAATCGATCCAAAAGGATATATCATCACAGGTAGAGAAAGATCAAAACAAACAGCAACGAATATCGGAGGTGTTTTTGCATGCGGTGATGTTCAGGATCCCTATTACAGGCAAGCGATATCTGCTGCCGGAAGCGGCTGTGCCGCAGCACTTGATGCAGAACGATATATTGAGGCTAAGGGCTAGTCGCTGTGCGATTAACTACACTTTTCCTTCTTGTCCTGTTCATCCTGGTACTTGTCGGAAATTATGTCAATGGTCGATATGATCCAGGGATCAAATGGAAGGAAATTTCAGATAAGCATTTCATTGTCGTTTTCCGGGACGGATACCTTCAAGAGGCTCAATACGTCCTGGAAACGGCAGGAGAAATTTATAACCGGTTAAATGAATGGTGGGGGGATGCGCCCCGGTTTAATTCCCGTATACGAATCCTTGTCAGCGATGAAACGGATTTGTCGAATGGTAATGCCACTTTTTTTCCTTTTAACCGTGTCGAAATATTTTTACGTGTACCTCCTCCCGACTCTTCAATCGGTAGTTCTACGGATTGGATTCGTATGGTACTTTCTCATGAATTAAGCCATATTTTTACATTTAATTGGGGGTCGGGATTCACATATTTTTTACGCCAATTTGGGGGTACAAATCCATTACTCTATCCTACCACCCTGCTTCCTACCTGGTTACTGGAAGGAATAGCAATCTATATGGAATCGCGCCTGAATACCGGAGGACGTTTAAACACACCGGATTATCCTTTGATGATTCGAGAAATTGCACATTCAGGGAAACTTCCCAGACACGGGAAAATATGGGGAGACCCAACTCCCTGGCCAGGTCCTACTGCTAAATATCTATATGGCTCGCAGTTTGTTAAATTTCTCTCAGATAAATATGGATGTAATAAAATCCCCCAGATGATTAAAATGTTTGCTCACTATCCCTTTCCGTTTATGGTAAATCAGAAGCACAAACCGGTTATACTGACTTTAGCAAAACGATTTGAACCTGTTTTTGGAAAACCGCTTGGAGAACTATGGAATGATTTTCTCTATCAAACCTATCATAATGCCAATCGCCCAGATACACTCCCTGTAAAAGACATCGAATTCCTGGATCGTTCCGGTGAATATAATGAATTTCCTGTTTATACAGAAGATGGAATGATCTATTATGTAAAAAAAAACAATCAGGAGTATCCGGGAATATTTGAATTGAACCGGAAAACCGGTGAAAGTGTAAGAATAACTTCATACAGAAATATCCGGGGAATATTTTATGAAAAAAGTGAAAAAACCCTCTATTTTTCAGCTTCCGATTATTTCAAATCATTTTATTATTATTCGGATATCTATAGCCTGGATACAAATACCAAAAAAATTAAACGGCTAACTGACGGAGAACGTCTGGAATACCCGGTTAAATCTTCACTGGAAACGGACAATAAACTTTTCTGTGTCAAACGGGTTCAATCTTCTTCATTTCTTTCAGAATTGGATTTGAAAACTAAAAAATCACGCATCATTTCTTCGCCTTTTGATTCAATGGCTTTTTTGTCCATCTCACCGGATAATAGTCATATTGCGGCATCGATAAAGAAAAAATCGGATGAATGGAAGATTGGTATCTTCTCCTTAGATGGCACGCTTGAGAATGTTATTTCGGGTGGTTCGGGAAAATGTTATATGCCGTGTTGGAAAAACAACGAAGAACTCTTTTTTATCTATCGGGAATCGGAGAATTACAAGCTTGCTTGCTATCGAATATCAAAAAATAATGACAAATCCGGAAAATTTCAAATTTATAGTACTCCGGGTATGCCCCCACTCCACCACCTTTCACTATTTGATGAAGGAAAATACCTACTTGGTTCTTTCTTTGATGTCAATGGATTTAATCTTGGTGTTGTCGATATATCAAGAGCGACTCATGCCATCATATCACACCCCCTATCTCCGATCCTTCAAAATTCCGGTGAAGAAATTTACATAGAAAAAACACCCCCACAAGTTTCGGAACTAACTGCATCTATTAAGCCCAAACATTATAATGCTCTCAGGGATTTATTTCCGAAGTACTTTATCGCTAATTATAGGAAGGGAGGAAACGAATATCAACCGGGTATTTTTATGAGTGGAAATGATCTGACATCAAATCATGTCTACAACCTCCAATTATTTTACGGATTCAAATCAAAAAAACATAGTATCGATTTTGATTATACATATAACGGTTTCATACCTTCACTAACCTTTCGTTATAGCTATTTATCCGATTATAACCGGACATCTGAGAATGAACGTTTTATACACAAAGAAGAAAAATTAAAATTACAGTGTCTTTACCCACTTCGCGTCCGAGATCGCAACCATTTGGATTTATATGGGGATATTCACATGGAGAGAAATGGGGATTCATACTCCTCAATCGATGGAAATCCGATATTACGATTAAACGGATTTAGCTTTGGATTGTATTATGATTCAACAAAATTTTATTATGATTCTTTCTCATTTTCAGATGGAATGCATTTATCATTCTCATATTCACGAGATTTAAAAGCAATTGGAAGCGATTACAATATTCATACAATATCTGCACAATACCGTCAATATTTTTCAGTGGGAAATTCAAGTGTTTTGGCTTATCGATTCGGAATCACCGATTCATGGGGAGAAGTAGGACGTCTTTTCTATATGGGAGGAACAGAATCAAAAGAATCCTTACAAATAGCAGGATCCAATATGTTTAAGATGATGCGTGGATTTCCAGCTGGATACTTCATTGGAACCGGAGGTTTTCTTTTTAATCTTGAATATCGAATTTCTTTGTGGAAAATTGAACAGGTCCTTTTACTATCCCGGAGTATAGAAAGACTCTATCTATCATTATTCACCGATATAGGGAACTTATGGTTCAAAAAGAAAACAATTAATCCCTCTTATTCAATGGGTGCAGAATTAAACTTAATTGCTTATTTCGGAGATTTTAAATTAAATTTTTCAGGGGGTGGAGCCTTTGGATTTCATCCTTATCATGCACCGTTATTTTATCTCCGTATCGGGCATTCTTTTTGAAATAAGCAATTGAAATAAAATAACTATTATTATTTTAATCTTGAGTAAGCTCGTGGATGAATACCGAATTTATTGCGGAAAAGTGTCACGAAATAATCGGATCGAGCAAAACCAGTCCATTGTGCAAGGGTAACGGGTGTCACTTTTTTATTTTTTTTCAAAAGATTAACACATCGTTGCATTTTAACATCTGTAATAAATGCATTCAAGGTAATATCCCGATCGTCGTTGAATTTCCGGGATAAATAAGATGGATTAACTCCCAGTTGCTCGGCAATACTATCCACCGAAAGTTCTGCTAATTCCTCATCTTTACAAGAATTGATAAGAGCGATGACGCGGTCCGTAAGTTTTCCTTTTTTCATAGATACTCCTCTAGTGTCATTAATTGTAACATTGAAATGTAAAATTTGCAACACGCACTGAATTCTTTGATAATATTTTTTACTTTATATAGGCGTAGAATCTTCTGGAAATAGGTGTGAGAAGTAATATCTGAATTAGAAATTCATAAATCCCAATTCTCTCAACGCAAGATAAGCAGCGCCGGCGACACCTGCAGAATCTCCTAATTTAGCAGGAATTAAAGGAACTTCTCCGCGTGGAACCCCAAAAAATGAATTTTTCATATAACGAGTAACAGTATTTTCTTCATACCACACAGGGAGGTTTGAAACACCTCCTCCCATGATAATGGCTTCCAGATCAAATGCATTAACAACATTTGCAAGGGCTTCGCCAAGAATATGGAAACTTTCTTCGAATAACACAATGGCACTGGGTTCTTTGGATAAATATAGTTGGTATATTTGAGGGACATCAAGATGATTGCCTGAGAGATCAAAATATCTTCGACTGATGCTTGTACCAGAGAGATATGCTTCGATGCAGCCCTTTCGTCCGCAACCGCAGGTTCTGCCATTAATATCAATGGAAGTATGACCGATTTCTCCAGCACCTCCTCTAGCACCTCTGTAGAGTTTATTATCAAGGATTAAACCGGTTCCGAATCCTGTTCCCATAATGACAGCCAAAACAAATCTGTATTTATTTTCGCAAGATGCAAAAAACTCTGCAAGAGCGAGACAGTTGGCATCGTTTTCTACCATTACAGGCACTTTAAATTTATTCCTTAGTTGTTGAATAAAACCAGGAGTTTCATAAACAATTGAGTTAGGAGCTCCATATAATTTATCATCCTGTGAGATATAAGTCCCGGGTGTTCCAATACCAACTGCATCAAAGTTTCTTCCTTCGGCAGCTTCTTTGACAATTTTATGAATATTTTTTATGACTTCGTCTAATCCAAGGTGGGCATTGGCCAATGTTCGTTTCCTGGTAAGAATAGTTCGTGTAGTGTCCATCAAACAAGCTTCTACTTTAGTACCGCCAAGATCTATACCGATTACGTATTTATCCATATTTACTCCTTAAGAGAATATTTTATCATCGAATGTCAATAAGATCAAACCTGATGGTGTAATATTGTAAATATCCAGATTGCTTATATTGGGATTAAAATCGGGTATCGACGAATAATTCTAATTTCTATAATTCAGACTGATTTCCTTTAGAAAGTAAGAATTTTTACTGACCAGATTTCATACTTATATATACAATTCAATACTATATTTTCTATTTTTTTTACTTTCGCATTCTATTTCTCTCCCAAATTTATATCTGTAAATGTCTCGAGAATTAATACTATCTATTATTTCCTTGAACTGGAACTCAATTTATATTTTTTGGTATTAATTTGAATGTTTTGTTTTACAGTTTTATATATAATATTGCTGTAAAAATACAATATTTATATTGGAGCAAAAATGAATGATAATGATAGTATTAAAAAAACTCTGGAATTTTTGCACACTTCCAGACAAGTCGAAGAGTTGAAATTGCCTTGTTTTGTATATGATCTGACTGGGATACAAAAACGAATTGATGAAATCAGAGAATTGTTTGGGAAAATTTCATTTAAGCAATATTATCCTGTAAAAGCTAATCCCTGCCCGGAAATCATTAAATTGTGTCTTGAAAATAATATTGGATTGGATGCATGTTCGTTGGGAGACCTTATAATTGCTGATTTATTAAATGTAGAGTCAAAAAATATTTCCTACACAGGAGTGGCTTTAAGCGAAAAAGATATGCAATTACTATTCAGAAAAAATATTATTCCTAATCTATGCTCACTTGAACAGGTCAAAAAATGGGCATCATTATTTCCGGATAGCTGCATTGGCATTAGGGTAAGTACCAGGATTCCCGGAGCAAATAGCCAGGGACAATACTCATTGAAAATGGGGATCTTTTATGAGGAGTGGCCTGAATTGCAAAAAATAGTCCTAAATCATAACTTAAAAATAATAAAGCTTCACAGACACGAATCTAAGAATTCCATTTTCCATGAGGAATTACTGAAAGACTTTTCATCGACCTTCGATTCGATTCCGGAATGGGTTTGGGAAAATGTAAATACTATTAATTTCGGAGGTGGATGGGGATTATCGTATTCAAGAACAGGAAAATTAAATCTGGAAAAATTGATATCCGGAATAATCGGAATAGCAAAAAAAATGGAAAATTCCACAACTTCCAATCCATTGATAATCGAAATAGAACCAGGCGAGTATTTGATTGGTGAAAGCGGATTTCTTCTTACTTCGGTTGTCGATGTCAGGCATACGATAACTCCTATAACAAGAAAAAAACTCCAGGTTGTAATATTGGATTCTCCTTTTCCAACAACTTCAGGCTCTCGAGATCAGGAGTTATCAAATCATATTCAATTTTCCCCTGAAGAATCGAATGAGCAAGTAGAAAAAATTTTAACTATTGTTTATGGTCGCAGTAATTCATCTATGGATACTATAAACAAAGGAATGCGAGCTTCGGAAGTTAAAATTGGGGATTGGGCACTGGTATCAGAAGTAGGAGCATATGTTCCCATCTTGTTATCTCATTTTAATGAATTGGATATTCCAATAGAATATATAATGAAAGACACTATGATAAAGAAAACCGGGAAAGGGATTAAATTTGAGTCCCATTTTAAACAAATCTATTTGCCAGGAGAGGAGAATGAGTGAGTTCAATGAACTTGTAAAATCGTTTTTTTTAGGAAACAATATTCCTTTTGAAGAAAGCGAAAAAGAACCCGATACATATATCTTATCGGAAATGGGGAAAAAACAGGGTATTTTAGCAAAACTATTCGAAGGATTTAAACCTCAAAAAGAATCACTAAAACTGTTTATTCTGGATAGATCTAGTAATGATATCGAAA
>JAKAGC010000709.1 GCA_021817755.1 Acidobacteriota bacterium
CGGTTCAATACTCTGGTAGTGTAAAGGGTTTTTCAACGCCGCTTGAGTATGAATACCTGCACAATGGGTAAATGCATTCTTTCCTGTAACAGGGAAATTAACCGGAACAGGAATACCTGAAAAGCGACTGACTACCCGGTATAATTCTGGTAAAACCGAAGTATTCCACTGCTGGTTGGCGTTTTCGTCAAAATCACGAGACAAAACAGCCAACAGTGTACCAATATCAACCAATCCTGCGCGTTCTCCCAATCCCAGGACCGTTGCATCGATAATATCCGCACCTCCCCTGTAGCCATCCAATGCATTTGCCAAAGCCAATCCTCGATCGTTATGGCAGTGAACCGCTATCTGTGGGAACCGATTTCTCGCTGCCAATTCATCTTTCAAACGTCTTACGAAATCATACATATTTCGATTTGTTCCGGGGATCATATAACCCGTTGTGTCTGCAATACTGATAATATCAGCCCCTGCCTCAACTGCTACCGATGCAGCAGTAATTACATTTTCCCAAGGAGAACGAACCGTATCTTCCGGTGTATATCGTACCAGGATTGAAGGTTTCTTCTCTTTAACATACCGGATTACTTTCCCTATCTTATCCACAGCTTGGTTAAGGTCTGTAGAATGGTGATTAAGGCGTTCATCGGAAACACAATAAAAAATTCCGATAAATCCCACACCGCATTCCAGGGCCAGATTAACATCTTTTTCCAGTGAACGGGCATGAGCTCCTATTGTGGCTTTAAGTCCACGGTGTGCGATTTCTTTTACTGCTTGATGTATTTCTAAAGTCACAGCCGGATGGCCTGCTTCGATGATATCCACACCTAAATCATTTAACAAATCCGCCATTGCCGATTTAATATGAATATCGAAGCATACACCGGGAGTTTGTTCACCCTCGCGTAGGGTTGAATCCAGTATTTTAACCATGTTACTGTCCCCAGTCTTCTTCCACCTGGGGAGCTTCGTCCACACGGAACGGATCCAGGCAAGTCACCACCAGTTCGGAACCACAATCGCTGCATTCCACCAATTCATCCAAAACCGTATTTGCCCCCAGTTTCACTTGTGCATCACATACAGGGCAAAATGATTCATAATTCATCTTATACCTCCACTGTTAAAAATTTTTTTTTCTTAAACCGTAGATCAAACGGTTGAAATAATATGGTAAATTACATCAAAAAAAGTGTCAATTTTTTTGATGTTATTGACAATATCGATAATCCGTGTTAAATTTTTAACATGATTACTGTGGCAGAAATACTAAATACAATCGTAAGGGAAACACCTTTTCTTGAAGAAGGATTGGCAGATGGAATAATCAACCTGTCGGCATTGGCACGAAAAGTTCGACCTCAGGTTGAAGCCGGATTAATGAAGTCTGTTAGTGAGAGTGCTATTCTCATGGCATTAAAAAGAATGACTCCCAAGGTAAAGAAGAAAATCAAATTATATAAAAATGCCGCTTACCAGATTGGGGATTTAACTGTGCGTTCCGATCTCAGCGAATTTACATTCTTACGTTCCGATACCTTGTTGGAGAAGCAGAAGAAGTTACTCCATTCCATAAAGGACAAGATCAATCATTTTGTAACGTTTACACAAGGGGTATATGAAATAACAACCATAGTAAATTCCAGCCTTGAATCAGTTGTAGAAAAGGTATTTACTGGTGAGAAAATAGTAACGAGAATGAATGATCTCGCAGCCATTACAATTCGGTTATCTCCCCAGACAATATTGACTTCCGGTGTTTATTATTCGATTTTAAAACAGTTGGCTTTCCAGGATGTAAATGTTGTTGAAGTGGTTTCGACATATACTGAATTTACAATTATTTTAAAAAAAGAAAAGGTGGATGTTTCTTTTTCAATTTTAATGAAGTTCTTTTCAAAGTAGTCACTGTCGTTTACTTGAAAAATTCCGTTCTTTGCGTTATATTAATACCATGCGAGAAAAAAAGCATTTAAATTTGACCGGTAAAAAGAGAGTAAGTCTTGCCAGCAGGCCTGACCCTGCCTGGAAAGAAATAATCGAAGTATTATTTGAACCTTTCATGGAATTCTTTTTTCCGGTAATACATAGAGATATAGATTTTTCAAAAAAATATGAATTACTCAGCAAAGAATTAAGAAAAATCTCACCCGACAGCAATTCGGGGAGAAGATTCTCTGATGTGCTCATTAAAGTATATCTCAAGGATGGATCAGTTAAATGTATCTATATTCTAGTTCATATTGAAATCCAGAGCTCAAAAGATCCTGATTTTATGCAGCGGATGTACATTTACCAATATCGTATTTTCGATCAGTTTTTCGTACAAGGGTTGGAAGTGATTAGTCTTGCCGTATTAACAGACGAAGATGAAAATTATCGCCCGAATGAATACAAGGTCAGCCGTTGGGGATTTGAGCACTGGTTGAAAATTCCTCTGATAAAAATCATCGATTATAGTACGAATGAAAAGAAGTCAACGGAACTGGAACAATCCAAAAATCCGATGGCGATGGTTGTTCGGGTGCAGTTGAAAAGCTATGAATTAAAAAAAATGGAAGATAACCAACGTTTCGATTTTAAGCGAGAGCTTATCAGGGAGTGCTATAAAAATGGATACGAAAAGAAACAAATTCGTATTCTTCTTCGTTTTATCGATTGGATTATCCGTTTACCGGAGAATCTTGAAAAACAGATATCATACGAAATAACGAAAATCGAGGAGGCAATTAACATGAATTACGTAACAAGTTGGGAACGTATTGCTAAAAAAGAAGGAAAGAAAGAAGGAATGAAAGAAGGAAAACTTGAAATAGCAAGACGAATGCTATCTGACGGTTTACCTGTTTCAAATGTTTTAAAATATACTCAGTTGAAACCTAAAGATATCGAATCAATAGTCAAATCTTAACTTCATAAATAGAAGAGGCAATAGATGCCATACCTGACAAGTTGGGAACGTATTGCTAAAAAGAAGGAATGAAAGAAGGAA
>JAKAGC010000046.1 GCA_021817755.1 Acidobacteriota bacterium
CCTACCGGTTCTATCAAAGCAACCGGTTCTGCCTCTGCATCTATTTACGTTGCTAAAGCCGGTGTGTCGTTGGAAACAAAAATACTTGCCACCTCTATCCCCACCACATTGACTGCCATCGCCCAAACCATCACGCCATACCTTAGCCTTAATCTCCAATGTATTCTTTCTTTTCAACCCATTAGCGGGAAACTCTATTTTTGGGCAAAAGTAAGACGGCTCCTTGGTGGATGGAGAACCGTACTCAGTGTTACAATATGGAGTTTTAGTTCTTCCGCTCACAATTATACATTGTTAAACCTTAATTGGATACTATAAAATAAAATTACCGATCTCATGATTCTCTTCCCATAAGAGAATTTTTTTAACGAGATTAACCCGTGCACATGGATTAGTTTCCATTGCATCGGTTAATCTCGTTTTTTATTTTCAATATATCTTCGCTAAATCCCCTTCCTTTATGCAAATCCTTTTTCCTCCCCAATACTATACCTTTTTTTTCTCTGATGATGTATAATCTTTTTTTAAATTCAAACAGGTGTGGCGCTTTCGCGTTTAACCTTCGGAGATAGACTATGAAGAGGTATTTACAATATTTATCTGCCGTTATGGTATTTATTCTCGTTATACTAGCGGTTCATTGCGCAGTGAATCCCGTAACTGGAAAAAAAGAAATCATGCTGGTTTCTGAAAGCATGGAAATCAATATGGGCAGAGAGATCGACCAGGGATTAAAAATGGAATACGGTATGTATGATGATCCCGGTTTAAGAGATTATATTGTTGAAGTCGGAGAACGTATGGTTCCTCATACACACCGCCCCCAGTTGCAATACCATTTTGCAGTGCTCGATACCCCAGTTGAAAATGCCTTTGCTGCTCCCGGAGGGTATATATATATTACTCGCGGGCTCCTTGCACTCATGAATAGCGAAGCCGAATTGGCTACCGTAATCGGTCACGAACTCGGACACGTAAATGCAAGACACTCTGCCAGACAAATTACCCGTTCTATTCTATTCACTCTCGGTATTGTCATTTTTAGTGAGATTAGTAAAGATTTCAGGAAAATAGCGCCTCTTACCATGATCGCAACCGAATTACTCTTTTTAAAATACAGCCGCAGCGACGAATACCAGGCCGATGAACTTGGATTCCAATATGCCATGAAAGCCGGGTACAATTCCACAGAAATGGTGACCTTCTTTTCTACACTCGACCGTATGACCATTAGCGAAGGTGGAGCCAGGATTCCCAACTTCCTTTCCACCCATCCCATGACCCCAAAACGAATTGAAAAAATTAAACAAATGATCCAGACTGAAGATCTCTCCAATCCCAATTACCTTGCCAAATTAAAAGTAGATAGAACCGATTACCTCAATTCATTAAACGGGCTGATATATGGTGATAACCCCAGACAAGGTTTCATTGAGGGAAATGCGTTTTATCACCCCGATATGAGATTTTATTTAATGATTCCCAGAGGCTGGCAGGTTAACAATACTCCCCGTCAGGTTACCATGCAATCCAAAGATGGAAAAGCCATACTTCTTCTCCAGGCCGAAGAATCCCCTGAAGCTCTTGATAGCTATTCCAAAAAAATGGCAAAGAACCTCACCGAACCCAAACTCCTATCCCAGGACTATAAATACATAAATGGACTCGATGCTTTTCACTCTATTTTTCAAATGACTCCCAAAGAAGATACTGCATCCCAGGACACTACCCAGAAAAAAGAAAAAGAAAAAATAGATGTAAATATTACCTGCATTCGAAAAGAGAATATGATTTACTCGTTTTTTACTGCCACCGGTGAAAATGACTATCGGGCATACAGCAGTGATATCTACTATGTGATTAACTCCTTTAAACCCCTAAACAATCAAAAGTATCTCGGACGCAAACCTCTCCGGCTGTATGTCAGACAGGTAAATGCCCAACAAAGTTTAGAACAGTATCTTAATTTCTTAAGGGTTCCCCGTCAACTCTGGGATAAGATCTCATTGATGAACTCCATGCAATTAAGCCAGCAGGTATCTGTAGGACAGAATATTAAAATTATCCAGTAAGCACCCTTTATCCTCCTTTTTCGGAACTCCCTGACCTATATAATATAGGATTAATTCCGCCTCTATCCATTACCATTTTACCCAATTAAAATAATATAAAAAAGTGTATCCATTTACTTGACATTTCTTCCATAGTCATATAAAAATATTGTATGTTTAATTTGTGAATGATTAAACCGGAGGTAATGAGAGATGGATGAAAATATACTCAGATTTTCCACCAACCTTCAATGTGAATTAATAAAAAAATTAGCTCTCGCCAATCGCTTTGACCGGTTGATGGACAGTATGTTGGAGGATATCGTTGATAAAGCAAACGACGTACTAAAAGCCTCTTCTTGTTGTATTTTGATTATCGATCCCAATCAGGAGGAAAAACCTCATAAAACTGCCACCATTCGAGCAGCCACCGGATATAATATTCCCAATATCACACGTATCCGATATACTATCGTTCCACCCGACCAGGTCCCCGAATTTCCTACACCTGAGGAAAAGTTAGGAATATCGGGATGGGTCATCTCCACAGGTCTTGCTTTTCTCAGCAGTACAACCCGGGAAGTACAGAATCATCCCCATCACCTCGGACAGGGTATTCCTGAAAAAAAACAACTTGCCGCTTACCTTGCCGTTCCGTTACGAAATCCACAAGGAAAAATCATCGGTGCATTCCGGGCAGAACGACTCGAAGGAGAACCATTTTCCGTTTATGAGCAAATGCTACTCGAAACCCTCGGCCAACTCGCCGGCTTATGTATCGCCCATGTCGATATGGCAAAAGCAGGAGATACCAATACCGCTATTACGGCATGGGTTCTTAAAGTAATCTCCGAAGCTGTCGCAGAAGAAGGTGAACTCGATGCATTTCTCGATATTATTGTTCGCTTAATATCCGCTTCTACTCTCGCCGATTCGTGTTCCGTTTTCTTAATCGATGTTAATAAACGCACACTCACCCAACGCGCAGGTTGCGGACATCAGGTTCTCCGTCAAGTCATCCGCTCCTATAAATTACCCGAATCCGATCAATTGAACCTTTTATTGGATATGAATCGAACCGTCCCACCCGAAAAAAAAGTTGGATTAACCGCCTGGATTGCTTCAACCGGTAAATCCTTTTATGCCAAAAATTTTGATGAATTACGAAAACACCCTCACCACCGCGGAGAGTATGATCAGTTGAATTTCCCCAAAGAACAACAATGCGGTGCCTTCTTTGCCGTACCCCTGAGAGTCGGTGGGACCATTACCGGTGTACTTAAAATTGAAAATATTTGCGGGAAAGGAGTAACCGATAATTGCGAGTTTAATTCCGAAACCCGAAACCGGCTTATTACTCTTGCACAAAGTGTTGCTCTTGCTATCGAACGCTTGCAATTCCAGGCCCCCTCTCGTTATCGTATCATCCTTGATGCACGACCCACCATCTTTGATATATTAAAAGGAAACCTCAGTGCTGAAGAACTTGTAAAAAAAATTGTTAGAGATACTGCCAATTTATTCAATGCACGCGCCTCCGCTTTATTTCTCAAAGAAGGAAACCAACTCATCCAGCCCCCCTGGGCTGCTTATGGTTGGGCACAGTTTGGCCCAATAATCAGGAGGTATGATCTCGTCGATGCATCACTAATAAAAGACGATCCCACTCCCGAAGAAAAGGTAGGACTCACTGTATGGATTGCTGCTAAACGAAAAAAATTTACTGCTAAAAGTAACCTGGAACTTCGAACCCACCCTCATCACAAAGGGACGTATGATAAACATAATTTCATTACCGGTGAACAATGCGAAACCTTTATGGGTGTTCCCCTTGTTGTAGGTGATGAACTCATCGGTGTATTAAAAGTCGAAACCAAAATGAAAAACAATGAGTATGCTTATTTTAGCGAACAGGACGAACTCGTTCTCGAACTCATTGCCAATAGTGCTGCAATCGCTATTAAAAATGCCCGCCTCGTCGAATCACGTTTGCTCGCAGATAAAATCATAGCTCAACCCAATAATTTAGATGTAATCCATGTATTGTATGAATTCGTTGAAGGTCGAGCCGAAGTGATTAATACATTGTACAACACCGCAGAGATCGTCAGGGGAAGAAGTAGACTCAAAGCCGACATAATCGACAATCTAACCGGCCTGTTCAATCCCCATTTTAAACCCGTTATTCTCGACGGATTGGAAGCTATGACCGAGGATCCGTTGAAAGGGCTTCTAGGGTTCATTAAAGCGGCTGTATGCGTTAATAACATTTCAGAAATCATGAATCTCACCCAATTCCCATTGAAATGGGGGGGAATACTCCGCCCTGATTTTTTCTTGCACCGATGCGCAGAAAACATTCAAGATAGCTGGTCCAGAATTCATCAAAATTTAAACCTTTACGATGCAGATAAAACCAAAAGACATAACCTTCAGGAATGCATGTCTATTATCTCAGAAAAAGAAAAATCCCTTGTAGATATCTCCAATATTTTTGAAGAGAACTTATTGAAGCGCATTTTCCAGCAATGGAGAAAAGTGATCGAAATTGCTGTGGCACAATTTCAGCAAATACATAATCCTTATTTCGCAGGAATCGCCCTTCCCCCCAATAGCAATGTTTTCTTCGGAAGAAAAGATATCTTCGATTGGGTCGAAGATAAACTCCGGTACAACCGGAATTGCTTACTTATTCTTCATGGAAGCAGCCGTACAGGTAAAACATCTATCTTAAACCAGATACAGGCTGGCCCCCTTGGGGAAAAACTCCGTACCCGAACAGAAAATCCCATTTTTCCCGTCTTCATCGATCTCCATCAACTTGTCGATACCGGGACTCATGTTTTCTTGTATACGATTGCCGATAAAATAAGCTCCAATTTGCAAAAACAAACCATCGATATCCCGGAGCCCAGGTTAAGTGATTATAAAGAAGCCCCTTATAAAGTGTTTCAATCTTTTATCGAATTCGTTACACAAAAACTGGAGAGACGCAACAATGGGATACTAACCCTCATGTTCGATGAATTCGAATCCCTCAGCGATCTCATCGATTCCGGGAAAATCGAACCTCAAATTTTCACCTATCTTCGTTCCATTATTCAACATATCCCATCCACGCGCTTTATCCTGGCCGGACATCATCATATCGATGAACTTCCTCCCCAATATAAAGGACTTATTTTTACAATCGCAGATCATAAGGAAGTCGGATTTCTAGATAAACTCGCTGCACAGGAACTAATCCAGGTTCCAGTTAAAGAATATGGAGTAATATACACCGACCAAGCTGTTGAGAAAATGCTCTCTGTTACCAATGGAAGCCCGTATCACATTCAACAATTATGCTCCTTCTGTATCGATCTATTAAATGATAAACAAATCGATTACACTGTAACCGAAACACTCCTTGAGGAAGCTATAAAGAAAGCTCTGACCAAAGGAATCGATTCCACCCTCGAACAATTCTGGCAATCCATCGGCGAAGATGCACGTCATATACTTAAATCATTGACTCAACTTACTCAAAAAGACAATACCCCCATCCATTCCGATAGTATGATTGCCTATTTCACCGATCAGGGAATCGATGGCGCAACTGTGCAACCCATACTCGATAAACTCATCAGACAACAAATTATCCTGGAAGAAAAAATCATTCCCGATGGTCCCGTACAATACCGTTTTGCCATGGATTTAATGCGCCGGTTTATCCTCTCCATGATTTAAGTATGAAATAATAGAAAAGAATGAGGTAAAATACAATGCAGATACCTTATATTGCAGGCCCCTCCATCGAAAATCCCGAGAATTTTTTCGGAAGAAATAAACAAATCCAATTCTTTTTCAGGATGCTGAATAACCAACGCCCCCTCCATCCTCTGAAAGTTGTTGGATTTCCTAGATCAGGAAAAACATCGTTTCTGCGTTATATTTCCAATCCCGAAATCATCTCGCGCTACTCAATGGATAACAACAGCCAAACCATTATTGCTTATGTCGATCTCGAAGGTGGAATCGACTCACCCCAGGTTTTTTATACTGCCATTAAAGATGCCATCAACTCCAAAATCCCTCAAAAATTGCAGTTAAACGAATTCGACACAGCCTACCGGTTCGGACAATGGATCGATTCCCTTAAAACCAAAGGATATAGAATAATTGTTCTTCTCGATGAATTTGATTCCATTATCAATTCGGGAAATTTTGACATCTTTTTTTTCAGGTTCATGCGTTCTCTTATTTCAGATAAATTTGTGTGGGTCATCAGTTTAAAAAAAATCGATGAAAAAGAAATAATGAATCATTTGCTAAGTGAAAAGACCTCTTACTTCTTTAATCAATTTTATCAAACCCCGATTTACATGGGACAAATGGAACTTAACGAGGCCATTGATTTATTAAGTACCCCCGCGAAAACAAATGATATTCTCTTAACTCAAGATGAAATCCATTCCATCATTCAAATTGCCGGAAAATTCCCTTATATTTTACAATCAACAGCTACCCAATGGCTTCAAACACGCCAAACTGAAGATGATTTCACTCGAATCCCGCATACTGTCATTGAAGAGTTATCGAACTCCGATAACCAGGTTAACCGGTTATTTAAATCCAACTGGAAACGATTTTCCTCACGGGAAAAGGAATGCCTGATCGCTTCTGCCAATCATTTTCCTATTCAAGATAAGGATTTCGATATATATAATACCCTTCAACTGTATGGATTTGTAGAGAAGGAAGGGGAGACATTTACTATTTGTGGGGAATTAATGAAACGCTTGATTATCCAACAAAATATTGAACCAACCCCAGAAATTATTACTGTACCGGAAATTAATCAAACTCCTCCCCTTCACATACTTCATCTCAGCGATTTGCATATCCGTGATAATACAGATCCGGTTAGTATATTTCAACCTCTTAAAGCCGATTTAAACGATACCAAAAACGGAATGCATATAAATAAACTCGATTTTCTTATCATCACTGGAGATTTTACCGAGAGTGCCTCTGAAACCCAATTCCAAA
Organism: Acidobacteriota bacterium; assembly: GCA_021817755.1. Lineage (GTDB taxonomy): Bacteria > Acidobacteriota > Aminicenantia > UBA2199 > UBA2199 > JAKAGC01. The sequence goes on from JAKAGC010000046.1 coordinate 7,083, forward strand.
AAGCGGCCCAATTAATAGATATGATTAAAAACGAGTTTCAAATCCCGGAGAATAAATGCATCTTTTGTCCCGGAAACCATGATATTGATTGGAATAGTCAGGTTTATAGATGGAAAAATAAACGGCATGTTTCCGAAGCTGAATTAAAAAATGGAAGCTGGCTAAAAACCGGTGAATTGGGTTATCTCATCCGGGAAGATGAACACTATTTCAAACGGTTTTATAATTTCTCCAATCACCTGTACAAACCATTTAACAATAATGCCGATTATCCCCCAACCGAGGAAGAACAATGTATTCCCCACTTCTTCCCCGAGCAAAAGCTTTTAATCTTTTCCTTAAATTCCTGTTATGAAATCGACGAATTTTTTCCTTCACGTTCCGGCATTTCCAATCAAGCATTAACTCGTGGGCTCATGAAATGTGAACAAATAATAAAAAATGCAATCCGGGAAAACCAATTGGCTCCGGATGAGCCCCTGCTAAAAATTGTTATATGGCACCATCCCGTTACCGGTAATGATAGAATTATAGACGATCAATTCTTACACAGTCTCACCCGCGCCCGGTTTAAAATATGCTTACATGGACACATCCATGATCAACGGACCGATCTGTTTAACTACACAGATCCCGACCGCTCCATGCACATTGTAGGAGCAGGAACCTTCGATGCACCCCAAAATGCCCGCCTCGAATCCATTCCCAGGCTATATAACCTCTTGAGAATCGACTACGACAAAAATATGATTCGTGTTTTTACACGGTGTAAACTTAATCCCCACGGCACCTGGGCCGGATGGGCCGTCTGGCCGGGAAATGATAATCAAAATAGATATTATTACGATATATCGCTTAGATAAATTGAACAATTATAGTGAACAATTAAAATGATTCGTTCCTCTTCTCATTAATCCAACATATTCTATTAATTCACAATTAACAGTTACATTTTAAAATGCGGTTTCTCTACACCTTTTTTTTATCTGAAAGGCAAGAAAAAATCATTTACAAGATAATAAATTTAGTGTAAAATGAATTGGATTTATTCCCTATCGAAAAACATACAGGTTTAACACGTCGTACCGGAATATCCCAGGACTTAATGCATGGTATAGCTCATGAACAAAATACTCATTCTTCACAATCGTTCCGACCAGGTGGCCGGCATGAAAGAAATTGTGAATTCTCACTTCTCCGATTTCCAGTTCATCTCGGATAATTCCGGTGATCGAATTCTCACATTAACTACCGACGAACAGCCCGACGTTATTTTACTCGGTAACCTCGCTTCTTCCACAGAAAAAAATGAAGTGTGCAGGAAATTAAAGAATTCCGAACTCACCCGGCACATTCCACTGCTCGTATTTCCAGGTATACAAATAATATCCAATAATGACGACAGAAATCAGATCATAGAGGGTGACGCTGAAAAAAAAGCAGATATCATTCTCACTACTCCCCTTACCCCCAATGAACTCTGTTCCCATATCCGGGCATTATTGAGATTAAAAAATGCCGAAAACAAACTCCTTTACCAGGAAAATATACTCGAAGAAGCCATTCTTAAACGAACCGAAACCCTCCAACGCGAGCTCGTCGAATACAAACGAAAATTAGATGAAATCAGCCGCAGCGAAGCTGAATACAAACAAATGGTCCAGGCTTCCAATGATGCCATTTTTTTGATTTACAATAAGAAATTCGAGATCATCAATAAAAAATTCCAGGAAATGTTTAGGGTAACGCCTCAACACGTATGCCGGCAGGAATTCGATTTTAAAGAGCTGGTAGTTCCCGCTAACCGGTGTATATTTGCTCAACGCCTTCAAAAGCTTGAAACCGGTGAAAAACAGTCCCTCAAATTTGAGTACACGGCTCTTTCCGGCGATAATACCGAAATGGAAGTCGAAGCGTCTGTCTGCACCATTAAATATAAAGATGGAATAGCCATACAAGGTGTTATCCGTGATATTACCGAACGAAAGAATCTCGAACGCCAGCTCCGTCATTCCCAAAAAATCGAAGCCATCAGCCGCCTTGCAGGCGGTATTGCTCACGATTTTAATAATATACTCGCCATTATCCAGGGATACACCGAACTCTCTCTCGATGAATTCGAAACCGGTTCCATCATGCACCGGAATCTCACTCATATTTTATCTGCTTCTGACCGCGCGAAAGACCTTGTAAACCAGATTCTTACGTTTAGCCGCCAGCATGAAGAAGAACGGCAGGAAATCCAATTAAGCCGGATAATCGACGAAACCCTTCGAATCCTTCAACCCATGATTCCCAATTCTATTGAAATCCGGCAGCATATCGATATGGATGATGGTATCGTATTGGCCAATCCAACCCAGATACGTCAGGTACTCATGAATCTCTGTTCCAATGCGGCCCACGCCATGCGAGATACCGGCGGATTACTCGAAGTCACCCTCAGACGTACCGATTATGATTCTGAAAAAATACTCGGGAACCTTGAAGTATGCCCAGGCTCGTTTACAAAATTAATCGTTCGCGATACCGGACACGGTATGACCCCCGACATCGTCGAACGCATCTTTGATCCTTATTTTACCACCAAAGCTGCCGGAGAAGGAAATGGAATGGGACTCGCCGTTATTCACGGGATCATAAAAAACCACGGCGGTGAAATCACCGTTTACAGCGAACTTGGAAAAGGAACCATTTTCACCCTATACCTTCCGGAAATCGCTGAAAATCCCCGTTCATTCCATTCATCCGATAGGATTACCGGCGGAAACGAACGCATCCTATTTATCGATGATGAACGCATGATTACATACATGCACCGTGAAGTACTCGAACGGCTCGGTTACCAGGTCGTTTCTATTTCCAACAGCATCGAAGCACTCGATTTGTTCAGCAGTGATCCCGAAATATTCGATCTCGTTATCACCGATCAAAGTATGCCCGGTCTTACAGGTATCGAACTTGCCAAACAAATCCTCAAAATAAGACCCGATATTCCCGTCATCCTTTGTACCGGCTACAGTGAAACCGTCACACGGCAGGATGCCTTGAAAATCGGTATAAAAGAGTTTATTATCAAGCCCATCATAAAACGTGAAATTGCCGGAGTCATCCGGAAAGTTCTCGACATGCATTCTAATAAAAAGGAGGAATAAATCATGGGGAAAGTTCCGCATATTCTTATTATCGACGATGAAATCCAAATCCGCGAAATGCTCAGCCAGATGCTCACACGCGAAGGTTACCAGGTCAGTAATGCTTCCAACGGCAAAGAAGGGATGAAAATCTGCCGCGAACTACCCGTTGATCTTATTATCACCGATATTATCATGCCTGAAAAAGATGGAATCGAAATGATTCTCGAACTCCGTAAAGATTTCCAGGAATTAAAAGTCATCGCTATTTCCGGCGGCGGAAGACTCGGACCTGATGGGTATCTTGAAATGGCTAAAAAACTCGGCGCCCACCGCACGTTTTTTAAACCCTTCAATCGAAAAGAAATGCTGGAAGCCATTAAAGAATTGTTAAACGTTGACAAACCTGCTTAAATCGTTTAGAATATAATATAAAATTAAGTTCCCTTAGCCTTAAGGAGATAAATGTGAGGATCAACTATGGAAGGAATTACTAATTTCGATTTACCTTTTAAACATTTTAAAAGAGGGAAAGTAAGAGAAGTGTATGAAATCGACAACCAATTACTCATTATTTCTACAGACCGTATTTCTGCTTTCGATTATATTCTTCCTTCTTTGATTCCTGATAAAGGAAAAGTGCTCAACCGAATTGCTGCCTTCTGGTTTAATTACACACGCGATTATATCCCCAATCACATTATTTGCGATGAACCTGAAAAACTCGAGCAATTCCTTCCATATGCAAAAATCATCGAAAAAAGAGCCATATTGACCCGAAAATTGGAAACCTTCCCCATTGAAGCCATTGTCAGGGGCTATATTGTCGGTTCCGGATGGAAAACCTACCAGGAAAGCGGTAAAATCTGCGGCATCTCCCTTCCCCCCGGTCTTCATTTCGCCGATAAATTCCCTGAACCTATCTTTACTCCTACCACAAAAGCTGAAAAAGGCCACGATGAAAACATCACATTCGATCAAATGAAGGATCTCATCGGTCACGAAAATGCTGAAAAAATCAGGGACCTCTCTATTTCCCTTTTCCTGAAAGCCGGTAAATATGCTTATGAAAAAGGCATCATCCTCGCTGACACCAAATTCGAATTCGGAAAAGATGAAAACGGAAATATCATTCTCATCGATGAGATTTTTACTCCCGATTCCTCACGATTCTGGAAAGTAGAAGATTATTCTCCCGGAAAAGAGCCTCCTGCTTATGACAAACAGTATGTTCGTAATTACCTGTTGAACTCTACCTGGGATCGCAATTCCGTTCCTCCTCAATTACCTGAAGAAGTCATTGCAAAAACCAGGGAAAAATACTTCGAAATCTACCGGATACTTACCGGGAATTCTCTGTAATTAACAAATGATCGATAGTTTGAATTTCCTCGATTTTATCATTCTCTTTATTCTTTCGTTCTCTATTCTTTTCGGATTCATAAAAGGACTATTGAGGGAATTACTATCCATTGCTTTTTTTATTGTTGCAGTAATCATGGCGTTTCTCTTCTACCTCGATGCCGGAAAATTTCTCTCCTCATTTATTTCAAACAAAGAAATCGCCCATTTTGTCGGTTTTTTATCCATTTTTGTAATTGTAATTATTATCGGGATACTGGTTACCTATTATGTAAAAAAAGTCTTTATCGTTGGCCCTCTCAAACCCATCGACCGAATCCTCGGGGGCATTTTCGGACTTCTGAGAGGAATCCTCATCTCTGCTGTTCTTGTTTTCGGTTTTATCACATTTTCAGTCAACAAAGAATGGGTAACTCACTCCCGGCTCACTCCGTACGTTATCAAATCCATCGATGTGTTCTATAATCTCTTACCGGACACATACAAACAAAAATTAAAAATTATTAAAGAAAACGAACCCAAATAACAGACAAATAACAAACAAATGACAGACAAACGTTTATTAGAATTAGCTGAACAGTTTGAAGACCTAACGATAAAAAAGATGATGAAGATTCTCACACACAAAGCCTCCAATTCCAAACTCTACTTCAAAGAAATTATGGATGAATTCGAAAAAACACTATTACTCGCATTACTTGAAAAATACGATTACAATAAACTCAAAATGTCCATCGGTGTAAAACTCCATCGAAATACCATCTCCCAGAAGATGGAAAAACTCAAAATCAAAGAGAAGAAAAAAAAACAGGATAACCCCGAATAAATCCCTTATCCTTCATTTGGTCTTCTATACTCATTTCCATCACAGAAAGAAAAAATTTTCATGTTTTAAAAAAAAGGGGTTGACAATATCCAAAATAACTGTATAATATATCCTTATGATTTGTGCTGGGAAGTCGTCTAACGGCA
>JAKAGC010000047.1 GCA_021817755.1 Acidobacteriota bacterium
CCGGGGAAATGATAAACCAGGCCAAAGAAAATTTGATATTACGCCGGGAAACACACCTGGACCAATTATCGGATAAATTAAAAGAAGAACGGGTTCGAAGAGTAATTGAACCGATTATCTCGGGTTCGATAATCAGAACGCAACAAATACCTACTGATGATGTGGATTATGTAATCGATTTGGGTCTGGTAAAAAAAGACCGGCAAATACGAATTGCAAACCGGATCTACCAGGAAGTAATCCCTCGCGAATTAACTTATACTACACAATTGACCCTTTCTCATGATGCATCGTGGTATATAAAAGAAGATGAGACCCTTGATATGGAAGGTTTTTTAACAGCATTTCAACAGTTTTTCAGGGAAAATTTTGAGCATTGGGTTGGAGGGTTCGATTACGCGGAAGCAGGACCTCAACTACTATTACAGGCATTTTTACAACGGATAGTGAATGGGGGAGGCAGAGTCGAAAGAGAATACGGACTGGGGCGCCAACGCACCGACCTTTTGGTTATGTGGCGGTTTAAAGGGGGCATTCAAAAAACAGTAATCGAATTAAAATTGCTTCATGGGAACCTGGAAACTACCGTGGAAAAAGGCCTGGAACAAACATGGCAATATATGGATAAATGCGGAACGAAAGAAGGGTACTTGTTGATATTCAATCGATCTTCAGGCCTTTCCTGGGAGGAGAAAATTTTTCAGAGAGAGGAAAGTTTTAACGGAGCAAAAATTACTGTCCTGGGGATGTAAATATAAGTAACGGATAGATTTTTTTTCATACTGATTTCTCACGGATATAGCCTTTGATTAATTTTTTTATGGGTTGAAATAAACAATAGAATCGTTTACAATCTCTATCTTAATGGATTTCTCGGACTAACTGCTTCATGGGTTAGACTAATCCGAAACTAAATCCGAAAACAAACGAAACGAGGTCCAGGTATGTCAAATAACCCGGTAACTGCACTGAAACCGCATTTCCCCGGTCTTAAAAAAGCAAAAAAAATAGTGGGTGAAGCTTCTACACGGGAATATTATCGTTTATTCTTCGAAAAATACACGCTGATGGCAATGATTTTCCCTGAAAAAGAAGCGGCAATCCCGGAAATTGAAAAAGTAACGAAGTTCACAACACTCTACAGTGATTATTCACTTCTTGTCCCGGAAATAAAAGATGTCATCGATAATCATATCGTGGTCCAGGAAGACCTGGGAGATGTCTTGGTTCAAAAGGTTTTAAAAGATAAAAAAAGAGTTTCGGAATGGGAGCCAATTTTTGAAGAAATAGGGGATATCTTGATTAAATTGAGAGACATACCGGCCTCGAAAACAAGTGCCATATTGGATTTAGCACGAATGAAAAAAGAGATGGATTTCTTTCTTGCCCATTTTGCTCCTTATTATTTATCCATAGGGCGAACAGAGGAAGGATTGCAGGAGTTGAAATCCTGCCTTTATAAGATGGTAGAAAGCAATAGTCGTGTGGATACCTTTGCTCACCGCGATTTTCATACGCGTAATATGATGATTCATAAAGATAATGGGAAAGTTTACCTTGTAGACTACCAGGATTCGTTGGTAGCTTCACCTTATTATGACCTGGTATCGTTTACTTATGATTCGTACCTGGATTTAAAAGAGAATAAAAAGATATTTATGGAACGGCTGCAAGGAAAAGGGTTTAAAATTGAGGAAGATTTACTTTATATAGCCGCTATTCAGAGAAATATTAAAGCACTTGGGACCTTTGGTTACCAGGTCATGGTGCGAAAGAATACCAAATATTCAAAATACATCAAAAGAACATTAAGGAGAGTTCTGTCGAATCCTTGCTTCGATGAATTTTTTAAACTTGATTTTTTTCTGCTTGATGATAATACTCTTTCATAAAAAAGATAAAGAAATTTAATAAAAAAGAAGTTGAAATTAATCGAAAAGTATGATAAATAAAATGTGTAATATCAGGATAATTAATGACTACAGAAGAACTAGTACAATATTGGATTGAATTGTCTGATGATAATTTTAAATCCATGCATAATATGTTTAATGCGGGGGAGTTTGTGTGGGCTTTATTTGTCGGGCATTTATCCCTTGAAAAACTTTTAAAGGCATATTATGTGAAAATAAAAAAGGAAAAAATTCCTTATATACACGATCTTTATAAATTGGCCCTGGCATGTGATCTTGAATTAAGTAATGATCAGAAAGATTCTCTTCAATATATTACATTATTTAACATTCAAGCCAGATATGAAGATTATAAAAGAGATTTTTATAAGAAATGTACAAAAGATTTCACAATAACAAATATAAAGCGTATCGAGGGGTTACGAAATTGGCTGAAAAAAAAGATAGAATCGCCGTTTACAATATAATTGATCGCTATATTGAAGCATTGAGAGAAAAGAATATCAATGTGATGGGTAGTTTTTTATTTGGCTCTTATGCAAAAGGTAAGAATACAGAATGGAGCGATATAGATGTAGCAATTCTAACAGATCGATTCATCGGAGATAGTATCGATTTTCGTTTCTTATTAATGAAAGTAGCGAGAGATATCGATGCAGATATCGAACCTCATCCTTTCCTTGTTGAAGAATTTAACGAACTGGATCCGGTGGCAGCAGAAATTTTACGAACGGGTGAGAGATTATTATAATATATTTCTGTTTTTATCAAACAAGTTATTGACAAAAATGTTATGGAATTAGGGGATATTTGGGATTTTTTTTGACATTTTTATATGCCTCCTTTATAATAGATTCTTACCACCCATCGTTTTGATCGGATGGAATAAAAAAAACTTCTCGATAAGAAGGATCAAGGATTAAAAATGAAGATTCTTGTAAACGATACGGAGATAGAGATTTTTAGCGGTGCTAAAGTAAAAGATGCTCTTCGGAAATTTTCCGAATCACTTTACGGGGAAGTAAAGAAGGGTAAAAGCGAAGTAAAGGATAAATGGAATAACTGTCTGGAGTTAAATGGTGAGCTTTCTACAGGCCAGCGGTTATTTATAAAATCAAAAAATAAACAAGAAATATAAACTACCAGGAGGCGTCGAATGAAAATAAAAAAAGGAATGATCTTTTTAATTCTGATTTTTATCATGGGGATATTGCCGGGAGTATTTAATTCTTCAGGGTATCTCTGTGCAGCAGAAAACGATCAACAAGAAATACGGATCATTATTCTCCATGTAAACGATATGCACGCCCAGATCGACAATTTCCCCAAAATTGCATGGCTGGTCCGGGAAGAACGTAAACAAAACCGAAATGTCTTTTTAATGGATGCAGGAGATAACTTTACAGGTAACCCGGTTGTTGACCAGGCAACACCGAAAGGAGAACCGGTTCGCCAATTAATGTATAAAATGGGTTTTAATATTATGGAATTGGGAAATCATGAGTTCGATTTAGGCCAGGAGAACTTAAAACGGTTTATTAAAGAAGCCAATTTCCCTGTAATTAGTGCCAATATTAAAGTGGAATCAGGAACGTTTCCACAACCTGCCCCTTTTGCTATCCTGAAAACGGCTGAAGGAATCAGTATGGCGGTTCTGGGATTAATCCAGGTTGATGACGATACGGGGATTCCAAGTACATTACCTGATAATGTTAAGGGATTAAAATTTCTCGATCCGATAGAAATCGCGAAACAATACAGATTTCTTAAGAAACAGAATCCGATTTTCATTGGGTTAACACACCTTGGAGCAGATGTAGACGAAAAGCTGGCAAAAGAAATGGGTGAGCTGGATTTAATCGTAGGAGGACATTCACACACGATTATCAATGAACCGCCGGAAGTGAACGGAGTGCTAATTGCTCAAGCAGGTGGACAGGCGAAATATGTTGGCAGAATCGAATTGATATTTAGAAATGGAAAGATTATAAAGAAAAGCGGTAAATTGATTCCAATTTCTTCAATACAGGAAGAAGATCCTGAATTGAAAGAAATGGTGCGGAAATACAATGATAACCCGGCTTTAAATCAAGTGATTGCCCATCTTCCGAGAGCGATCAAAGGAAAAATGGAACTGGGGCATTTGACAACCGATGCAGAACGTGTAGTATATGGATTCGATGCGGTTTTCCATAATTCGGGGGGATTACGTACCGATACATTAAAAAAAGAAGTTCATTTAAAAGATGTTTTTGCACTGCATCCGTTCGGGAATGTAATTATCCAGGTTGAAATGACCCCGGCAGAAATAAGAAGCCTGATCGCAAACGATTATGAAAAACACCGTGATCTGGACCTGAAAGTTTCAGGTATCACCTATATTATTACAGCGACACGGGGTGGAAAAGTTAAAAATGTTGAAATTCGAGACAGAAAAGGCAATCTTCTTAATGAAAATAGAAAATATAAAGTGGGAATGAATGATTATATTGCCTCTTCTTATAAATTCGATCATACGGATCCGGGCAAATCGTTGATGGTAACAGTAGCAGATACATTAATCAAATATCTGAAAGAGTACCCCAATGTATGTGATGGACTGGAACAACGGCGAACTTTTGAAAGCATTGCTCCTACAGACCGGTTGACCCAGATCGGTGAAACGAAGGTTGAGATTATAGGGGGACAGGGGAAATTTACGGGTTCCCATACAGCAGGTAATCTCGCTGCTGATGCATTAAAATGGGCAACTAATGCGGATATCGCCATATTCCCAGGGCATGTGGTAGATCGCAGCCTTATCATTAATGCAGGCTCCCCTTTTTATAAAGAGTATGTGAATGCGTTATACCAGTATTGCCGTAAGAATAAAACAGTTACAGTCCGTATTAGTGGAAAAGATTTAAAAGAATTTATTCATAAACAAAGCATGAGAAAGGCAAATGCGGATTTTCAACCGGCAGGAATTTATTTTACGGTATATGTAAGACCGGATGGGCGTGTAACCCAGGTGAATTTTGTTTTACCCAATGGAAAACCTGTTTCGGACACTGCCATTTATAAAGTTGTATTGAATGATTATGAGTTCGATAAGTATTATAAATTACAGGACAAAGTAAAAGACCTGGAATATGGAAACGAAACCATAGAGAAAATGATAATCGATTATATAAAGAAAGTCGGGATCATTTCGAAGGATATTACAGAAAAACGTGTAAAAGTAATTCATAACTAAATAGATGAAAATTCGAAAGAAATAGAGAGAAAAAAATGGCACAATTATACTACAGGTATTCCACGATGAATGCGGGAAAATCGACGGAAGTATTGAAAATCGCCCATAACTATGAGGAACAAAATAAAAAAGTACTGCTGTTTACACCTGCTATCGATGATCGCTTCGGAAAAGGAAAAATAACTTCCCGTATGGGAATTAACCGGGATGCGGTTACGATATATTCAGATACGGATCTGGTTGCGATTGCAAAAGAAAAACATCCGGATTGCATACTGGTCGATGAAGGGCAGTTTCTTTCAAGAGAGCAAGTCATCCGGCTAACCGAAGTTGTCGATAAACTAAATATTCCTGTGATTGTCTATGGATTGAAAAATGATTTCAGGAATAAGTTATTTTCGGGAAGTGAAGCATTGCTGCTATTTGCAGACAAAATAGAAGAGATTAAGGCTGTATGCTGGCACTGTGCGAAAAAAGCGACGATGTTGATCAAATATAAAGATGGTCACCCGGTAAGCGATGGCCCTCAGATTGAATTGGGTGGAAATGATAAATATGTCTCGGTTTGCCGCCGCTGCTATTCAGACCGGGTTCCATTAAAGTGATATAAATGTTAAAACGGAAACCTTTTATAATTGGAGTGGCAGGTGGAAGCGGTGCAGGTAAGACAACGATTACCAATGAGATCATCAAAGAGTTAAAAGGTATCGATGTTGCGGTGATTCCGCATGATGCCTATTATAAGAATAATAATGATATTCCCCTTTCAGAACGCATAAAAGTCAATTATGATCACCCGGATGCCCTGGAAACCAATTTACTGGTACATCATTTAAAAGAATTATGTGCGGGTCGTGAAATCGAAATGCCTGTTTATGATTTTACCAACCACAGCCGGAAAGAGACTGGAATTATGATTAAGCCGGCACCATTAATTATTGTGGATGGTATCTTGATATATGTTGAAAAATCGTTACGAGAGATGATGGATGTTCGAATTTTTGTCAATACGGACAGCGATGTACGGTTTATCCGAAGATTGACAAGGGATATGAAAGACAGGGGACGGAGTATGGATTCTGTTATCCATCAATACATGGAGACGGTAAAACCGATGCATATTGCATTTGTTGAGCCGAGTATCCGGTTTGCGGATATTATTATCCCATTGGGGCACAGTGAAGTTTCTACAGGATTAGTCGCGAATATGCTTAGGGAATCGATTTTCCGCAGAGGATTACTGACAGTAGAACATTAAATTGGAGGATTATATGGTTGAGAAGAAGTTTATCGGAGCCCAGGAATTATTAGAAGATTCGATTCGATTGGGTATCCAGGTTTATAAAAGCGGTTTTAGGCCGAATTTTATTGTTGGAATATGGAGAGGCGGCACACCTGTGGGTATTGCAGTCCAGGAATTACTGGATTTTTTCGGTGTTCGGACTGACCATATTGCGATTAGAACGTCATCTTATACGGGAATCAATGAGAGAAGCAAAGAAATCCAGGTTCATGGACTTGGATATATTGAACGGAATATTTCTTCGGAAGATTCGTTGCTTATCGTGGATGATGTGTATGACAGCGGGTTGAGTATCCAGGCGGTTGTGGATACGCTGAAACTTAGATCACGGAAAAATACACCTCATGATATTCGTATCGCAACAGTGTTTTATAAACCAAAAAATAACAGAACACAGCATGCACCTGATTTCTTTGTTCATGAAACGGACCGTTGGCTTGTATTTCCACATGAACTGGATGGACTTGCTGCTGAGGAAATAAAACGGTTTAAGCCGGAGATATCGGCTTTGATCGAAGGAGTAACAGAATTATGAATATAACACGAGAATTTATACAAAAAATACCGAAGAGCGATCTTCACCTTCATCTTGACGGATCACTAAGAATCTCCACCCTTATCGATCTTGCAAAAGAGAATGAGATTGCACTACCTGCATATACAGAAAAAGAATTAAAGGAAAAGGTCTTTAAGGAAAAATACGGGAATCTCGGGGAATACCTTGAGGGGTTCCATTATACGGGAGCAGTTCTTCAAACAGAATCCGCACTGGATCGAGTGGCTTATGAATTGGCTATTGATAATATCGAAGAAGGCGTCCGCTATATCGAAGTACGGTTTGCTCCGCAATTGCACCAGCATAAACATCTTGGAATCGTTAATGTTTTGAAAGCGGTAAACCGTGGACTTTCTCGAGCCCAAAATGAATTCAACGCGACGGCTGGAGTACAGAACAGCCAGGAACCTCCATTCTATTATGGGATTATCGTTTGTGCAATGCGAATGTTCGATTATGGATTTTCCGAGTATTTCGATGCGTTATTGGATGTACATAAACATTCAGAGAGAAAATGGATATTTTCCCTGGCCTCACAGGAACTGGTAAAAGCGTCACTTGAAGCCCGGGACCGTTTTGATATTCCTGTTGTCGGATTTGATCTGGCAGGACAGGAAAAAGGCTACCCTGCGGTGGACCATAAACTGGCCTATGCACTGGCTCATAAAAACTTTTTAAAGAAAACAGTTCATGCAGGGGAAGCATTCGGCCCGGAATCGATTTTCCAGGCAATTACGGAATTGTATGCAGACCGGATTGGTCATGGGGTCCATCTTTTTAATGCGGAAATGATTAAAAGCGAAGAAATTGAGGACAAACAAGGGTATGTGGAAAGTCTGGTTCAGTATATTGGAGACCGCAGAATAACATTAGAAGTATGTTTAACCTCCAATATGCAAACGATCCCTGATTTCGCGGAATTGAAAGACCATTCATTTGGGAAAATGCGTGAAGCAGGATTATCGGTGACTTTCTGTACGGATAATAGAACGGTTTCAAATACAACTGTAACAGATGAAATAATGAAGGCTGTGGAAACCTTTGACATTACGGTGAAGGAGTTAAAGAATTTTATTGCATACGGGTTTAAGCGTAACTTCTTCCCTGGTACTTATGTAGAAAAACGGAACTATGTCCGCCAGGTATTGGATGCATTTGAAGCGACAGAAAAATTATTCAAGAAAAAATAATCTCTTATAGCCGGGCATAGAATAGTAATAGCCGCGGTCGGGAGTGAGGATAAATATGGATATCATTTCGATTTTGCGTGGAATAGGGGGGATGGTTTTAATACTTGGAATAGCCTTTTTGTTTTCCAATAATCGGAAGAAAATAAATTGGAAACTGGTCATTGTGGGACTACTGCTCCAGATTGTGTTTGCCATTTTTATCATTCATGGGAAAACATTTCAATCCTGGTTTATAGTATTGGGATTTCCTAAGATTGTAATTGATTGGATCGGGGGAGCAGTGATCTCCTTATTGGTGTTTATCCAGGAAGGGGCCAAGTTTGTTTTCGGAGGATTGGCAATCAATCCTGGTACACCGGACAGTTTGGGATTCTTTTTCGCTTTCCAGGTACTTCCGACTGTGGTATTTTTCGCCGCTTTGACATCGGTTTTGTATTACCTGGGAATTCTTCAACTGGTAGTTCGAGGAATGGCCTATGTGATGGCACGATTAATGGGAACAAGTGGAGCTGAATCTTTGTCCAATGCAGCCAATATATTCCTTGGACAAACGGAAGCGCCAATTTTAATTCGACCGTTTATTGCAAGTATGACGAATTCAGAGCTGTTCACTATCATGGTAGGTGGAATGGCTACGGTTTCGGGGGGTGTAATGGCGAGCTATGTGCAGATGCTTGGAGTTGCAATGGCAGAAGTTCATAAAATTCCTGTCAACCAGGCACAGATTCAATTCGCTGTTCACCTTTTAACTGCAAGTGTTATGGCAGCACCGGCGGCGCTGGTCATTTCGAAGATAATGTTCCCGGAAACGCTGGAACCGAAAACAAAGGGTACAGTAAAAGTAGTTGTTGAAAAAGATGCCTCGAATGTTATAGAAGCGGCAGCAAATGGAACAACCGAAGGTTTGAAATTGGCTCTCAATATCGGTGCTATGCTAGTGGTATTTATTGCCTTTATCTACCTCATCAATTACCTGCTTGGACAGTTTGGCGGCTTATTCGGGATCAATGAATTCCTGAAAGCGAAATTCGGCCAACCGCTTTCCATGGAGTTAATATTAGGGGTGTTTTTTCAGTATATCGCTATCGGGATCGGTGTACCTGTGCAGGATGCGCTTCATTTTGGAAGCCTCTTTGGGACAAAAATTGTTCTTAATGAGTTCGTGGCCTATATTAAATTGACGGAAGTAATTAAAGCAGGTTATCTGACTCAAAAGGGAATTGTAATGGCTTCTTTTGCCTTGTGTGGGTTTGCCAATTTTTCATCCATTGCCATCCAGTTGGGAGGGATCGGCTCTATGGCCCCTGACCGCAAAAAAGACATTGCAGCTTTGGGTCTAAAAACAGTTATTGCAGGGAGTTTAGCTACTCTTCTGACAGCAACTCTCGCAGGAATTTTGATTAATTAAAAAGAACGGAAGGTTATTAAAATGAAACTAATAAAAGCGATTGTCTTGATCTTAACTATCGGAGTTATGTTTATTGCTCCGAGTTATGGTCAAACATCAGGAGATAAAATGAATACGTCGGGAACAGCGTTATTAATAGTTGATGTCCAGATGTTTTATTTTCCGGGAGGAGCACTGCCACTGGTGAACCCAGAGCCGGCAGCGTTAAAAGCAAAAACTCTATTGGAAAAATTCCGGGAAATGAAACTGCCTGTGATTCATATAAAACATAATTCTAAATCGGGTTCGGATATTCATACCTATGTGCAACCGATAGATGGGGAAAAAGTCATCTTAAAGGATTATGCAAATAGCTTTAGAGGAACGGATTTACTGGAATATTTGATACAGAATAGAATCAAGCGGCTGATAATTTGTGGAATGCAGACGCATATGTGTGTAGAAGCAGCTACTCGGGCTGCTGTAGATTATGGCTTTGAATGTGTTGTAATCGAGGATGCATGTGCTACCCGCGATTTAAAATATAAAGATAAAGTAGTCAAAGCAGAAGATGTTCATTATTCGACATTGAGCGCTCTTGAAAGCTCATATGCAAAGGTAATGAATTTGGATGAGTTTTTAAAGAATCCCGGTTTTTAGAAGAAAAGAAATATAACCGGGCCTGTTATAGAGTAGGATGCAATAATGATCCTAAGGAGGAAAATCATACCATGAAAAGGTACAGACACTTATTACGGTTATTGTCGATTATTTTAGCAATTGTTGTATTGGTCGGTTTTACTTCATTTTGCGGGAAAGGCGATAAGTCCAAAGGGACTAATGCAGCCGATCAAAAAATGGAGCCGGAGGTAGATATGGCATTACAGAAACAGGCTGAAACATTCCTGGAAAAATATCTGGCAGATTTTGAGAAAGCGTATGTCGCCCGTGCAACAACGGGTTGGGTGGCTGCCAATTCCGGGAAGAATGAAGATTTTAATGCGGCTGCAAAAGCAGAATTGGAATATAACCAATTACACAGCGATCCTCAACGGTTTGCAGAAATCGAGAAATTTATAGCTCAAAAAGATAAATTAAAGCCATTGACTGCCCGTTCACTTCAAGTGGCATGGCTTGGATTCAAGGGAAACCAATTACCGACAGATCTCCTGGAAAAGATGGCGAATATGTCTGCTGAAATTCAGCAAATCTTTACCAATTTTCGTGGAAAAATCGATGGGAAAACATATAATGATAACGCCTTGATAGACTTAATGAAAAATGAAACAAAGTCTGCAAAACGTCAGAAAATATGGGAAGCCCAGAAACAAGTAGGAGAAGCGGTTGCAGCGAAATTAATCGCCCTGGCGAAAGTCCGGAATGAAAGTGCAGTAAAACTCGGATTTAAAAACTACTGGGATATGCAAATTCGTCTCCAGGAACATGATCCGGAACAATTAATGGCAATCTTCGACGATGTGGAAAAGAAAACAAATGAACCTTTCAAAGCGATGAAAGCGAAAATGGATGCAGAAATCGCAGCAAAATTGAAAGTGAAACCGGAAGAATTGATGCCGTGGCATTATGAAGATCCTTTCTTCCAGAAAGTTCCTCCTTCAGATAAGGTTGACCTGGATGAATTCTATCAAAACAAGAAAAAAGAAGAAATAGTGGAAATTGCAAGGAAATTCTACAGTGATATCGATTTACCGATCGACGATATTATTGCAGCATCAGATATCTATGAAAGAGAAGGAAAACAGCAGCATGCTTTCTGTACTTCCTTAACTCTCAAGGGCGACGCTCATGCTCAGCTCAATATTAAGCCGACTGCGGAATGGATGGATACAACGCTTCATGAAATGGGACATGGTATTTATTATAAATATGCAGATCTCTCCCTTCCTATAAATTTAAGAGATGCTGCCCATCCCTTCACAACAGAAGCTATCGCAATGTTATTCGGTGCGTTGAGCAAGAATCCTACCTGGATGATTGCTTATGCATCTGCTGATCCGAACCGAGTAAAAGAAGTAGAAGGTGCAATTCTTGAGCAGCGCCGCCGTGAACAGTTGATATTTGCTCGCTGGACACTGGTAATGCTGAATTTTGAAAAGGCCCTTTATGAAAATCCGGATCAGGACTTAAACACATTGTGGTGGGATATGGTAGAACGCTACCAGATGTTGAAACGTCCCCCGAAACGAAATGCAGCAGATTGGGCTTCAAAAATCCATTTTGCGATTGCCCCGGTATATTATCATAACTATATGTTAGGAGAACTCTTTTCAGCTCAATTAAGATCCTCCCTGGTAAAATTGGCTAATCATCAGGGCCCGACTTATACGCTTAATTATGGTCAGCATAAAGAGTTTGGAAAATTCTTAAAGGAAAAAGTGTTTGCTCCAGGTATGACGTTCCCATGGCCGGAATTCGTAAAATATGCTACGGGTGAACCGTTAAATGCTACATATTTTGCCGAAGAATTAAAATAACTTATTATAAATCTCTTCTTTTAATTTTGGGGAGCAGTAATGCTCCCCTTTTTTTTTATATGAAGTAAATATGAATTTTATTTTGTAATCTTTTAAATTAGTATTTTTCTCCTCAATAACACAGAATGAAGAATAGTGAGGAAGAGTGGGAAGGCAATTTCATTTTTTATTAAAACTATAAACAAAAGGTTACGTATATTGGTTTTTAAAGTTATAAATAAATGAGGAGGATTATAGGAATGAAGTGTATGAAAATGTTAAGAATCCCGATATTGATCGGGGTGATTTTTTCTTTTCTGTTTCTATCCGGTTGGGTTATGGGTGTTTCGCCTGTAAAGAAAAACCAGGATACAGTTTTAAAAGTAATGGAAGAAGAACTGGCTCGGAATATGAATATCTTAAAAGAAAAGGGTACACCGGCACCTT
>JAKAGC010000048.1 GCA_021817755.1 Acidobacteriota bacterium
TCCCCGAAATTATCAGATCAAGAGCTTTTAAGAAGTATTTCCAATTATCCCAACAAAATATTCCGATTTCTCCAATATATTGGAAAAATTCCAATAATATAGATTTCCTTTGTTTTTGATTGAAATGTATATCAATAGAAGGTTTTAGGGTAAATGAAAAGTTGGCAACATAATTGCTTATATATTACGGACGTGATATAAGGAAAAACATATCACGCGGACCGAAAGAATATGTGTAAGGTTCTTTTGTGAAGTTGCGTGTATGCGGTTTCCGGTAGATATGTTATTCCAAAGTCACCTTTAAAATAGATCTCTCAACACGATTTGCCCCCCGTTCTCCCACCCCTCAAGAACGGGGGGTTTTTTTTTATACTGATTTTCCTCCCTATTTTAATCTAAAAAATAAACTAAAATTTATCCCGAAAATTAATTAGAATTATGGAATTGATTTTCATAATTTTTTGGGAAAATAAAGGAAAAGATGACCCGAAACAATCTTTATATTGTGCTCGATTGTATTCGGGTCACTGGTTTTTAGATTTTTTTAATTGAATGAAATAGATATGTTAGCAGGCAACCACACTTTTACTTTTATTTTATCTTTTTCGGCAGGGCTATACTCCCATGATTTAAGAACTGATGAGATCGGTGGTCTCATTTCGTCCATCAAATATTCAGGGTACTTAATATCCCTTACAAATCCATTTTGATCCAATAGTATGGTGACCTGTATTGAAATTTTCTGTTTACTATATAGTTTTAATACTTTTTCAGGGAAATTCAATTCAGAAGCATTGAAATTACTTTTGCCGCTGAATTTATTGGGCTTCTTTGTGATCGCTTCCAGGGGAACTATATCGCCAGCTTTCACATTGAGTAATTCCGGTTTATTTTCGGTTTTTGGTGTAACAACAGGGTCTTTCTTCGGATCTTGAGAAACAGCAGTACCCGAAGGAGTTACAGGTGCATTCTGCGGAGGTGTTTTGGATTTATCCGTTGTTTGAGGTGGGTTTTGAACAGCAGGTTCTTTTTGTTGCGGCTGTTGTTGTGAAGGCTGCGGTTGAACCTGGGAAACAGTCTTTTGATCTTTGATTTGTGCACTCTGAATTTTTTCCTGCTGGGTTTTCCATTCTTTTAGCTTCAGAATCTCCATGTCTCTCGATTTTTTCTCTTCCAGGGTCTGTGCCGTTTTTTTCTCGATAGCATCAAGCCGTTTTCGGTACTCTTCATCCAATTGAGCTGTCATTTTGGCCATCGCTTCTTTTAATTCTTGCGCAGATTTCATATCTCTTTTCAGTTGAGTTTCGTTTTTACCCTGCTGTGTAATGTACCAGAATGCAACCGCACCAATAATGGCAATAATAATAGCAGCTACTCCAATGAAAATCTTAAGCCCTGAACTTTTCTTTTCCTGGATAAGCGGATGAATTTCTTCCAAAGGTAACGGTGATGCCACAGGTTGTTCGACAACTTTTACCGGTTCTACAGGAATAGGTTTCACGTAAACCGCTTCTTTCTTTATTGCAGTATCTTCTTTTTCAATAGTATCCATGTATAATAAATTCATGAAATATGCAATAATGAAGGTGCCTGTAGATACTTCGGATACATGAAAAAACTGACCGATATGGTCTTTCATTTCCTTCATTGTAGAGAAACGTTTTTTGGGATCCGGATTCAAGGTTTTGCTGAAAAACTCCATAATATTTTTCTCGAAATCCGCTTCATCTTCAGGAAGAAGAGTTAATAATTCATTCGGGATTTCTTTTATTTTCGCCTCAAAGGAATTCATATCCCCAAGGGGGAAATAATTACCGCAAAGTAAACGGTAAACGATATTTCCAAGATGAAATACATCCGATTGCGGAAGAAGAATATCTTCCGTGGAAAATTCAGGCGCCAGCATTTCCTTAAATTTTTCACGATTCTGTTCTGCAACCAGGTGATTCTTTCTTAAAAATGGAAAAATACCAAAATTCTTTAATACCACTCTCCCGTCATAATCGACAAAAATATTATCAGGTGTTAAAAATCCATGATATGATTTAATTTTACTGAATTCCTCCTGGGAAGCAGTATCCAGGATATCGGCGATCGATATAACTATTGAAAAAGCAAGATCCAGATCGATGACTGTTTGTTTTTTTTCTGCATCTTTAATGATCTGGTCAAGGTTACGTCCCGATAATAAAGGATAAATCATAATAATTCCGTCTTCGACGGAATCGATACTTTCAGGTGATAATAAATTCCTAATTTTTGATTCATGAATTTCTTCCGACATAATGTTTAACAGGTTAATCACATCAGGAAAAGAAGCAACTTCCGGTTTTAATTGAACAAGAGTACAATGATTACGGGTTTTATTTTGTTCGATTTTTCCCGCCCTATAATAAGTCCCCATCCAATCGGAATCGGTTTTGTCAAAAATAAAATGATTATGGATTATTTTGTAATCGCTCATTCGAGTTCCTCCATAAGATACAGATTAAATTATATACTAAGAAGATAAACAAGGTCAATCAAATTTTTTTATTCTAAAAAAAAAGATGAACAAGGACCTGTTGAAATTATTTTTTAATTATGTTAAAAATGAGAAAGAGGAAAATAAAAATGGCAGGAAATTTGAGAGAACTTAAAATAATCGATCATCGATTATGTAAAGGGGATGGGACACCTTATCCGTTTAAAGCTTGTAACAATACAGGCGGTCTTATTGAACACAAATATTTGGTTATTCATTACACCGCAGGCCCCACCGCTAAATCGGCTATCAATTCATTTTGTAGTGAAAACGGAAATGCATCGGCCCATGTGGTTATCGACAGGAACGGGGAAATCACCCAGCTCGTTCCATTTAACCGTGTGGCCTGGCATGCCGGTATCAGTTCATGGGATGGTTTAACCGGATTGAATAATTATTCAATCGGTATCGAACTGGTTAATGCGGGACGGTTGGAAAAGGTAGGCGATAAATGGAGAGCATGGTTTGGGAAATTGTATGATCCTTCGGATATTATTGAATTAATCCATAAAAATGAAACTACTGTAACCGGATGGCAAACATATCCCCAGGAACAATTAGAGGCCGCATTGGAATTATCGAAATTACTGGTCCAGGAATATCACTTACTCGATGTTATCGGACATGAAGACATAGCCCCGGGAAGGAAATCCGATCCCGGTCCTGCTTTTCCCATGAATAATTTTAGATCAACTGTTATGGGAAGAGCAGATGATATCGATGTTCAATTTATTACCACAACCGAATTGAATATCCGTACCGGCCCCGGTTCCGAATTCCCTAAAATAATCGAGACCCCACTTCCTTCGGGAACTACTGTTGAAATAATCAATAGTAAAGGTAGCTGGCGGTTTGTCGATGTCCTGGAAAAAGTAAACGATGCAATGGACTTACAAGGATGGGTGCACGGGCGATATTTGAGAAGAAAATAATTCTCAAAATAGTATAAATTATCTGCCTAAAAGGGGAAATCGTTTATGGAAATTCCTCGTGAGGTTGATGGTTTTCGTCTTCTTTCTTTTTATCTTTTACGATTACTACCACTTTTTCATTTTTTTTCATCAGCCAAAGTTTTTCTCTCGCCTTTCTTTCTAAAGCTTCCGGGTTTTTTTCAAGGTATTGAATCTCTTTTATAAGATCTTCTTTTTGTTTTTTTAAACTATCAATTTCTTTTTGCAATTGTTCGATTTTGTTCCGGGATTTCATTATATCTATGATTCCCGCATCTCCAAAAAAGAAGGCCAGGATAAGTATAAATACGAATACAACAAGGAGCATTAAAAATCCCCTCGATAGTAAAAACCTGGCTTCACTACTTTTTTCTTCTTTTTTATTCAATTAACGAACGCCCCAATTTTATTAGTTCTCGTGTCCCATCCCAACCTGTTGCTTCGGCATAGATTCGAATTACTGGGTTAGTTCCCGATTCTCGTATCAATAGCCATGAATCCCCGAACCGGAATTTTACCCCATCCACATAATCCACGTGATTCGGTTTTCGCCCTCTAAAAAGTATGTTTTTTTCTATAGTTAGCTTTTTATAATTTTGGATGACTTTTTCATTTCTATCAACTGCGACTTCTCTACCGTATAATCTCGGGAAACGGAGGTAAAAATCTTTCAGGATGACATCCATTTTTTTCCCATAATAGGCTCGCATTTCCGTAATTAATAAGCTGAACAAAATACCGTCTTTTATTTTTATCTCTTTATTCAGCGAAGCTCCATTTGAACTTTCCACACCGATGAACGCATCGTTATTTTCAAGTTGATCCGCCAAGAATTTAAAACCGATAGGAGTTGTATATAGCTTCCTTCCGTAGTGTTCAGCCACTTTTCGGATATTGTTGGTTGTGGAAATCGATTTTACGATTCCTCCGCTCATTTTCTTTATTTCGATAAGATATTCGATCAGTTTCGGCATAATAATGTTGGAACTCAAAAAATGCCCGCCGCAATCGACAATCCCGAACCGGTCCCCATCGATGTCAGTTGCAAGTCCCAGATCTGCTTTTTCCCTCATTACCAGTCGTGATAAATCTGTTAATGTTTCCCGTCCACATGAAGAAATGACCCCTCCGAATGCAGAATAAGGGAAATTATGAATACTGACTGCATCGATATCATTTTCGATCAATATATGGTCGAGATATTCTCTAGAAGATCCGTATAGATTATCGACAATGATCTTTAATTCGGATTTTCGAATCAACTGTAAATCAACCAGTTGGGCTATATAATCCATATAATCTGATTTAACGTCTACGATTGAAATCAAACGGCTATCTGCATATTGTGGTTTAAAACAATAATCTTTTTCGATTTTTTGGATTTCATTTTCAATTGCATCGGTAACTTCGGGAAGAGCAGGGGAGCCATTTTTTGTAAAGACTTTAACCCCATTGTAAATAGGTTTATTAAAACTAGCTGTGAAATTAATCGCACCGCAGCAATTCCGTCGTTTAACAGCCAGAGAAATCGGAGCCAGCGGCGCATCCCGCTCAGGCATCAATACTTTAATCCCATTTAATGTGAATATCCGGGCCGATTCTCGAGCGAATTCTTCCGATAAAAAACGTGTATCATAATTAACAAATACACATAATTCATCCGGGCTGCCTGTGCAGGTTGTACAGGTTTGTTTCAGGTAATTGGAATAAGCCTGGGTAAAGATTCGAACATTTCGGAAAGTAAAATCCTTTCCCATCTTTGCACGCCAACCGTCTGTTCCGAATTTAATTGCTGTCATACTATTATTAATATCATAGATCGTCTCTTTTTTCAACTCTACACCCCTTTTGTTTCGGGAATTTCCATTTCACCGATGCGAAATGATATAGTAAAATTATATTTTCGGAAACGAAATATTATCTCTCATTACTAGATTAGGAAATTTTTTTATATATTTTCCGGGGGGCTTTTGCCCCCCGTTCGATCTATATTAAAAACAATTTCGGGTGGTCAATATGATCTCTATGAATTAAAAAGGCCAGAAAGATCTCCAGCCATTGGGAAGTAATTTTGCCACATCGTTTAATATGACGAAAGCCATTAATGCAATTAATATGGCAAAACCGATATTCATTAAAATTTCTTTTACTTTCTGACTAAATTCTTTTCTTACAATCGCTTCAAGTGTGTATATCAAGAGGTGACCTCCATCCAGGGCCGGAATGGGAAATAAATTGACAAGCCCCAATTGAAGAGAAATAAACGCAATTAGTAAAAAGAAATTGGAAAGACCGCTCTGTAATGCCCGTCCTGAAAATTTTGCAATTTCAATAGGACCTGATAATTGCTTCGGTGATAATTTTCCTACGATCATCTTTTTAAAAGAACTGAATACCAACCCCGATAGATTGATACAGTCATTAAAACTCTTTTTTAATCCTGCAAATAATCCATAACTGGTTTTGATGGAAGGCGAATAGGCAATCATCATTGTACCTATTATTCCTTTTTCGTGGGCATAAAGTTTTACAGGTAATCCCTGCATATCCGAAAATGTTTTCGCTTCATTCAGGTTTTCAAAATCCTTTGAGATTATTCTGTACCATGCATTTCTTCTTAACACATCAAAATCCGGTGCAGGCAATTTTTTACTAAGAATGCGTGCCATCTTCTCAGCATTTTCATAAGTATCAAAATCCCCACTTTCTACAAAAAACACTTTGCGAGGAGTTACATTTATATTGAGTGGTTTATCTTTCCGACTAATCTGAAAATTAAGGGGAACTCCTGAATTTTTGGCTATTATATTAACCAGTTCAAAGTAATTCATCGGCTGGTTATTTATTCCTGTAATAATATCTTCTTCTTTTATTCCACTCTTTGCCGCAGGTGATCCAGGGGCTACAGATGCGATCAATGTTTTAAAATTCCAATATATACCTGCTTCTCCTACTCCGTATTGCGAGACAGAGCGGATATTCATTTTCCCTGAGATAACCTTTGAATCCCTTTCATATTCGACTGAGAGTATTGAATTCGGGTTAGAGCCGATCGTTAATTCCAGTTCTTTCCAGGTTTTAATTTCGCTCCCATCTATTTTACGGATGATATCCCCTTTACGTAGTCCGATTTTTTCTGCCGGTGAACCCATATCCACATAACCGATTTTTGGGGATTCTTTTTTATAGGAATCGATTTCAACCCCTGTTATGTTTATTATAGTAAAAATTACATATGCCAGCAGTAAGTTCATCACTGAACCGGCTACCAGGACCAAAATTTTTTGCCCCCTATTTTTCGCCTGGAATTCATCCGGTTTCAAGTTATTCTCATCCCATTCTTCTTCCCCAGCCATTTTTACATAGCCTCCCAGAGGAATAAGACTAACACGGAAATCCGTATCTCCGTATTTTTTTCCAAAAAGGCGTTTTCCAAAACCGAAAGAGAAAGTCTCTACCCTGACCCCCACCATCCGTGCCGCGATAAAATGGCCGAATTCATGAATCAGTACGATGATTCCCAGCACGATGGTAAAAGATACAATTGTACTCAATACATTCATCATCTGTGTTCTCCATTACAATACTTTTTTATTTCCACGTTTTTATTGTTGTTTTCAAATTTATGATTAATTTTTTATTTTTTCTTTGATATAAAGAGTTGTTTTACGTTTTATTTCCGAAATTGTTTCATCGATATCATCCAATGAATGGACCTGATGGAAAGTCTGATTATAAAATATATGCGCTACTACTGAAAAAATATCTTTGAAAGAAATTTTTTCCTTAAGAAAATAATCGACTGCTATTTCATTCGCAGCATTTAGCACCGCACCCGAATTTTTCCCAATTTCCAACACATCGTAAGCCATACGAATCGATGGAAATTTTTCCATATCCACTCCATAGAACTCTAATTTATTCAATTCCGCGAAATTCAAGCTGTTATTATTCCAGGTAATGCGTTCCGGGTAACTCAACGAGTACAATATCGGTAATTTCATATCCGGTATACTTAGTTGAGCCATAACCGATGAGTCGATAAATTCTACCATCGAATGGATGATACTCTGCGGATGAATCACGACATCTATTTGATTTTTATTCAGCTTAAAAAGGTGGAAGGCTTCGATTACTTCCAGGGCTTTGTTCATTAATGTAGCCGAGTCAAGCGTCACTTTTGTTCCCATCGACCAGGTAGGGTGGGCTAATGCATCCTTTATTCCTATCGTATCGAACTCTTTCCTGTCTTTTTTAAAAAAAGGTCCACCCGAAGCCGTTAAAATTACTTTCTTAATAAACTCCTTAGAACAGTTTCCGATACATTGAAAAATAGCACTCTGTTCACTATCGATCGGCACTAATTCGGCATTTGAGTGCTCCAAAGCATTATTGATCAATTCACCCGCTGCAACAAGGGTTTCTTTGTTAGCTAAACAGATTCGGTGGTTGTTTTTAATCGATAACAGTGTCGCTTCAAGTGAAGTCGTACCATCTATAGCCGACACCATCGTATCTACTCCCGGAAAAGAGACCACATCCATTAACCCTGAATTTCCATTGATTATTTTTACTTCAGGAAATAGTGTTTTTAATTCGTCAGCATCTTCTTTTCTTTTTACAGAGACGATTTTAGGGGAGAAGGATTTGATTTGTTTTTTTACCAGATCGATATTTTCGCCCGCAGCCATTCCCAGTAATTTGAAACGTTGAGGATTACGTGCGATCACTTCCAGGGTATTTGTTCCTATGGAACCCGTTGACCCCAATATTGCTATATG
Source organism: Acidobacteriota bacterium (assembly GCA_021817755.1). Lineage (GTDB taxonomy): Bacteria > Acidobacteriota > Aminicenantia > UBA2199 > UBA2199 > JAKAGC01. The sequence goes on from JAKAGC010000048.1 coordinate 8,256, forward strand.
TCTGATTTTTTCTGTTTCCAGCGTCCCTACCTCCAGAAGTATTGAATAATATAATAGAGCGCAGGTGCACAGAATATATAACTATCGACCCGGTCCAGAACTCCCCCGTGTCCCGGAAGAAGGGAACTCGAATCTTTTTTATTTGCTGCCCGTTTAAATAGGGACTCGATCGGGTCCGATAATTGGGAAAACAAACCCATAATTGCTCCCGTTGCTACAGCGATCCATGGATTCACTTTTACCGGGAATATAATAATGGAAAGCCATCCACTGGCTCCCGCAAATACGATACTTGCTATCAAACCCTGGAGGGATTTCTTCGGAGAAGCCACAGGGTATATTTTCGTTTTGCCAAACGCCTTACCCAAAAAGTAAGCAAATGAGTCTCCGATCGCTATTACGAAAATCAAGAAAAACAGGAAATTGGGATCCAGCTTTTTTAATTTGAACATATAATAAAGCGGTACATAGAGATAGAATATTATCAGAAAATGAATCCCGAAATCTCTGACAAAGGTTTCAAGGTTTTCTTTCTTTCGGATTGAAAAGAGGAAATAGATACCAAATGAAATCATTATGATAATAATACTCATCGACATATCCGGTTTTCCCAGGGTAAACGAGAGAGCGATCACAAGACCGCTTAAGAATATTAAAATTGGTGATTGTGTTACCGGGTTTGTAAGTTTTAATAATTCCATTGCTCCCATACCGATTATAATGAATAGGAAAGCCGAGAAGTACAGCGGGGGAATGAATTTAATGATGGCATAAGCAAAAGCGATTAAGATGAATGCGGTGGTAGTTCGTGTAATAAATTCTTTCATATGTTTCCAAATCTCCTTTGACGGCGTTGATAATCTGCAATAGCCGTTAAAAATTCTTTTAAGCGAAATCCCGGCCATGAGGTAGAAGTGAAATAGAGTTCTGCATAAGCAATCTGGTAAAGTAAGAAATTGGAGATGCGAAGTTCCCCGGAGGTGCGAATCACGAAATCCGGGTCCGGTGATCCCGTCGTATATAAATATTTTTCAAATAAAGCTTCATCTATTTTATTCGGAGAGATTTTATCCTGGACAATATGTTTCACCGCGTTAATAATTTCCATTCTTGAACCGTAATTGAGGGCCAGGTTGACTTGCATATTATCAAAGGATTTAGAGAGTTCCATTGTTTCTGCAATTTTCTTTTTAAGTTTTCCCGGTAATTTTTCGATATCTCCAATCACATTAAAGCGGATCCGGTTTTCAATAAGGGATTCTTTTTGTTCCGTTAATTTTTCATACAACATATTCATTAACGTATTCACTTCTGTTATCGGGCGTTTCCAATTCTCGCTCGAGAAAGCGAATAATGTCAGATATTTAACCCCGCATCGGAGAGCATATTCTGTGATTAATTTTGCAGATTCAGCCCCTTCTTTGTGACCTTCTTCCCGTTTTAAACCCTTGCTCTTTGCCCATCTTCCGTTCCCATCCATAATAATGGCCACGTGTTTCGGTATTTTATCCTGTTCGATGGACTGGGCTAGCGTATATTCTTCCGTTCCTTCTGTGATTAAGCCATTAAATTTTGTAAGCATCATGGAATTATAGAGGTAAATCGTTTCCTTGTCAAGCCATAATTTCAGCAGTTCTCCCAAATATGGAATAGGAAACATAAAACGCTATAATATAAGCCATTTCAAAGGCATAATAGGTAATAAATGAAGAATTATTTAATAATTTAATCTCATAATTTTTTCAATTCATTTATTATAAAAAGAAAGGAATTTTTGAGCCTAAATTTCTCTCGAATAATAATTAATTTTAAGAGAATAAAATTTTACGGTTATTGAAAGTGTTAATCGAATAAATAGGCTTCCGGGTTCTCTATTTATGCCCGGAAAAATGATCTCACTTGAGATATTTTCACCCTCATTTGTAATCTGGAATAACTTACTATCTATTGTTTTCGGTTATACCATCTACAAAACTTCCTAATCGTAATAAATATTACGGTAATAAATATTACGATAATCCTATTTGGAAGTCAAATTTATATTATTCTTTTAAATTTTATAATGTGGATTTTTCTTGAAAGCGGTGACTCTGTTGAATATCAGTAAGAGTGCTTCCACTCAATATGGGAAAATAAAATAAATTTTACTCGTTGACAATATTTTCTTTTTTTATATCATTAAGACCGGAGAATAATATGACAAAATGTAATTTTTGTGGAAATAAAAACGTTGAATTGAGACAAACAGATTATATTTATCAACATAAAGGGCATTATATGCTTTTTGAAAATGTTCCATGCGAAGAATGTACTTACTGTGGAGAGAGATATTATGAAGCAAATACTCTTAAAAAAATTGAAAAGGAATTCTTTGAAGTATTAAATCGAAAAAAAGTCCCTAGTCGAAAAATTGAAATGCCTGTCGAAGTTTTTTCTATGTAATTCCTTTCAAGAGAAATCAGTTTGGAAAAAAGTTCTCAACTATGTCGTAAAAATATTTTAGGAAAGAATCTATAATTACTTGGGAGATGGTAAGATTTCAATGGATTTCTTATGTTTGAATTGTGAAATACTAACTGAATTGGAGACTTTCTTTAATAAAAAATTGATAAATAAATCTTTTATGTCCATTATTGCTTTTAATTAATCGGTTGTTGAAGTAAAAATAGCTATTTATAGAAAAATTTTGGGGAGTTGAATGTTTTGAAAATTACGTTTTCTATTTAATAAATACACAAGTCTCTTTGGGAATGTCAGTGATGAGTTAAATAATTAAGCCAGCTTCTAAAATATAGAGAACAATGTATTAATTAAATAGGCCAGCTTCTGAAATATAGAGAACAATGTATCAATTAAATAGGCCAGCTTCTGAAATATATAGAACGATGTATTAATTAATTAGGCCAGCCTCTGAAATATATAGGCTAATGTATTTCTGAAGCTCAATTGGCTCTTCCAAATCTCAAATAAGATACCCAGAGATATCATGAAAGAATTAAAATTGGCAATTTTTTTATTCAAAGAATTGATCATTTACTGGGAGATTGATTCATCTTCTAATGGAACTCCCTGAAGTGGGAGTGAAATATTAATTGGTGCCCTCAATATTGTTGAAATAAAAAAGATTTCATTTATAGAGAGAAGAAATTTCTTCTTCCAATACAATGATAGAAATATCGTTAACAGATTTAAGTCTCTTATCATTTGTCAGAAAATAATTTGCGCCGTAGTATATTGAAGTTCCCAATTGAATAGCATCTGGAGTTCTAATTCCATGTGTTGCCCTAAGTCTCGCAGAAATTTCAGATATCTCCGGGTTTAAATCTATAAGATTTATATTATCGGAATTAATAAATATTTTTTTGTACTCTTCAATCAAATCTAATTTTGATTATTTAAATAGCAAAATAAGTATTACAAGAAGCATCATAGTTGAAATAACTATATTTGCTTTTCTGGAAAATTTTTGGGTTATGCCCATGAGTTTCTTTCTTTATCTATATAACTGCTCGAATCGGTTTCTTTCCATATTTCTTTACCAAGTCCTTTTAAATCCAGAATTGAAGGTTTTAATAAGGTCTCTTTTTTTTGTGCCTGAATTTTTATTAATTGGACAAGTCGCTCAAGTACTTCTAATTTTTCTTTATACCCCAAGGTATTTATACATTGCATTGCTTTATCTACCTGTTTTGCATTTGCCATAATGATTACCCGGTTTTTAATATATATTGTTTTCTGGAGAAAATCAATACGAATATATAATTTTTTAATAATTCGGATGGATGATTATTTCGCCACAGAGGCCACCGAGGTCACAGAGTTTTTTTTCAGGAATTTTCTTTTTCAATTTGTTGAAATTTTATAAAAATAGTATTATTCTTCACAGGTAAGGAGTCAAAATGCAACAGGTATCTGTAAGGAAGCAAATTAATAGAAAATTAGAAATAATGCCTATTGAAATGCAACGGAAGGTTCTAATATATATTGATAGTTTATCTAAGTCAAGTCTACCATATGGCGTTTCTGGAAAAAAACTATCTCAATTTGCCGGTGTATTAACGGAAGAGAATGCTAAGGAACTCACACTAATTATCGAAGAGGGTTGTGAAAGAATAGATGGCAACGAATGGTATATTCTTACTGGATATTAATACAATTAATTCCTTTACGAGGAAATTTAAAGATAGTAAAAGTTTTAATAATACGGCAATTATCACTGATACTCAAAAT
>JAKAGC010000049.1 GCA_021817755.1 Acidobacteriota bacterium
ATATAACGTTCTTAATAAGGATGTAAAATTTACTCGTGCAATCCCTATTGAACTTGAAGATATCATCAGGAAAGCTCTTGAAAAAGATAGAGAAAAACGGTACGCCGATTTCTCCCAGATGAAAGACGACCTGGAAACCTTTAAAACCTTGTATACAAATTTAAAGGATAAGAAAAACGAAGAGGGTTTAACTGAACTTATCGATGTAGAAGAAAAATCGAAACTGATGGAAGAGATACAGAAAACATCGGATAAAGAGAATTTAGGAGATCTGGTTTATCGAATAAAAAAATTCAATGCATCTACCGAACGGGTTGTAACTGCCCCACCTTCTGTAGTAAAGAAAAAACTAAAATGGATCATCCCCGCTGCAATTGTTTTCCTGGCAGTTGTTTTGGTTTCAATATTTTTTATGACCCGGGGAGGAGATGAGAAAAAAATAAATCAACCCATAAAGGAGACTCAAAAATTTTACGTATATGTGAGGAATTTCGAGAATACTACCGGTGAATCCAATATTTCGGAGATGGTTTCATATTTAATGATGGAATCTTTGAATCAATTCCCTCAATTTGAAACCATTGATAAGGAAACCGTAGACTCTCTCGGTGGGGAAGGTGATGAAAATACTAAACTTGCCACACTAAAAAAGAAATTCAATATCACTTATATTTTATCGGGGAAAGTAAGTAAAGACAGAGATTTTTATACAATCGATGCCGATCTCAATTCGATCAATAATAATAGAAATAAAGCCGATTATCATTTTACTACTACCGCTCCATCCAAGGACTCTTTTTTAATAAACCAGTTGACCGATTTAAGTAAAAAAGTCTACGCTAAACTCTCTCCCGATGAATCAAGTCAATACAAACTGAAAGCAATAAAAGACATCTTTGGGAAACAATGGGATAAATTCTCTTATTATTTAGCAGGTGTTTCTGCTTATAAAAAAGGAGACGTGGCAAAAGCCAAATCAAATTTTCTAAAAGCACAGGGCTTTATTGCATCCCAATATTATCTCGCAGAAGTATGTATTTATGATGGAAATAGAAAGGATGCACAGGATTTGATTAAGTCGATTATGCCGGATATAGATAAACTCACAAATGCATTGAGTTTACGAGTGCGAGCAATCGATGCCCGTTTGAAATTTGATTTTCCGGGTGCAATTGTTTTCCTTGAAGGATTGAAAGATGAATTGCCTTTTTCAAAAGAAGTTCTTTATCAATTGGGTGAAGCATATTTTGCAAAAGCAGACCCGGAAAAGGCAATGATTTATTATAATAAAGCGCTTGAATTGGATCCCCAATATTCACAGGCGTTAAACCATCTCGGATATTGTAATTCCTATCTCGGTAGCCATGACACTGCCATCGAGTTATTTGAAAAGTTTCGTACACTAGATGAGTCTTCAAACTCCTTCGACTCATTGGGAGATGGGTATTTTTTCAGTGGTGATCTATTAAACGCAGAAAATATGAAAAGCCATGCTGTTTTACCTGATGATAGCGGTAATATTATTTCTTGGCCCTTTCAGACACTCGCTGATATTTATATCCTTGAAGCTCAATATATCAAAGCAAATGAAGCTTTGGAATCTTATCGTAAATTAGAAAAAAATACCAAAGGTGATGCTTATCAATTGGAAAAACAAGCATACATAGATTATTTGGAACAGAGATACCCCCAGGGATTGGAAAAAATTAATCAATCATTAGGCCTTTATGATTCCGATGATATCAATGAAACCAGTTATGAAGCTCACTGGATAAAAGGATTGTTGCTATTAGTATTAAATAAAACAGAAGAATCTAAAACAGAATTGGAATGGCTTGGAAAATTCAAATCCAGGTATAATCTGAATAAAGATAATTTCCATGCAGCGTTAAAACTATATCTACACCTCGATGCCATGGTTGCTGAAATAGAAAACCGGCAGAGTGATGCTGAAAAAAGTTATAAAGCAATTCTTGAAATGAAAAACAGTCTTTCTTACTGGATTACCTATTTTGATTATCAGTTTTTCCACACCGAATATGCAGCATATCTGGCACGCACCAAACAGTATGAAAAAGCTCTTAAAGAAATCGATTTATGTTTGGAATTCAATTTGAACTACCCTCCTGCCTTACGGGTTAAAGCAGAAATGCTTGAAAAATTAAATAGAAAGAATGATGCCCGCTCCATATATAATCAATTGAATGAAATATATGGGACTTCCTCTGAGTCCAATTTTTTCAGGAATTATTTAAAATCAAAATTAAAATAATCATTTCTATGTAACAAATGTTACAGAAGTAATTCATCGATGTGGTTATAATTTTACTGTAAATTAGATAATACAGTGAGGTTATAAACATGTCACCATATTTCGATATAAACGACACGCTTAAAGATATCACCGATAAATACCCCGAAACTCTTCCGATTTTTATTTCCAGGGGATTCTCACAGATGGCAGATGAATCCATGCGAAAGACTTTTGGGGCAACTATTTCTCTTAAAACCGCTCTTTCTCTAAAAAAAATAAATATCGATACATTTTCCACCGCTCTTGAAGACCGTATAAAGCAGGAATCCTCAATTGCAGATATATCGATGAAAAGCACCCAAAATAATCATCAAAACGAAGAAAAAACGTTAACGGATGCGATTCGAGTTGAGGGGCTCCTCCCCTGCCCTGTCCGGTTACCATTGATGGAGAAATTCCAGATATTTATCAATCAATTTAAAGAAAGCGGAAAAGGAGAGATTCAGCATGAATTAAAAGCAGCGTCAATGGGGCTTGATTGGCTCAAAGTTTTCGTAGAAAAACTCGATGATCCTACTCAGCTTCCCGATATTCTTATTTCAGCCGGGTTTGATTTATTCTTTGAAGAAAAACACATGGGGAAATTTAAACGTCAGAATGTATTCATTGATAGTACTGGTTTTCCCCGCTTAAATTCATTGTTTGATAATGAAACGTTAAACCTTAAAGATCCTGCCGGTCACTATTCAATGATAGGAGTTGTTCCAGCTATTCTTGTTGTCAATACGACTGAATTGAATGGTCGCGCAATTCCTAAAAGTTGGAAAGACCTTTTAAAACCTGAATATGAGAATAGTGTAAGTCTTCCAATTGCTGATTTTGATTTATTCAACGCAATACTTCTTCATTTATTCAAGGCATACGGTCCTGAGGCTGTTCAAAAATTAGGCCGAAGTTTAATGGAAAGTTTACACCCATCCCAAATGGTCAAATCCAGTACAAGAAAAACAGGGAAACCACTTGTAACCGTTATGCCTTATTTTTTTACAAAAATGCTTAAAGAAGGCGGAACAATGCAAGCTGTCTGGCCCGATGACGGAGCCATAATCAGTCCCATTTTTATGTTAACCAAGAGGGAAAGAATAAAACTTCTTCAACCGGTTATCGATTTTTTCGCTTCAAAAGAAGTCGGCGAAATACTTTCATATAAAGGACTTGCCCCCAGTATTCATCCCGATATTGACAATCCTGTACCTCCTGGAAAAACATTCATGTGGCTAGGATGGGATTATATTTATTCCAATGATATCGGGAATTTAGCTGAAAAATGCAAAGAGCTTTTCAATCAAGGAGCAATATTATGAATTTAATAACCGTATCAGGCCCCCCCTCTTCCGGTAAAACATCTGTTATTTTGAAAACCATCGAATCATTAAAAAAGAGAGGCATTGCTGTTGGTGTTGTAAAATTTGATTGTCTTAGTACAGATGATGATTTACTCTATGAAAAAGCCGGCTTGCCGGTAAAAAAAGGATTATCCGGTGCGTTGTGTCCCGATCATTACTTTGTCAGTAATATAGAAGAAGTAACCGAATGGGGATTGAGTTTAAAATTGGATTTATTGATTACAGAGAGTGCCGGTTTATGTAACAGGTGTTCTCCGTATATTCAGGACATCAAAGCAGTATGTGTCATCGATAATCTCAGTGGGATCAATACTCCCAAGAAAATCGGTCCTATGTTGAAAATGGCTGATATTGTGATTATAACCAAGGGAGATATTGTTTCCCAGGCAGAGCGAGAAGTATTTGCCTCCCGGGTAAATACTGTAAATCCATCGGCTGTTATTATGCATATTAACGGCTTAACCGGACAGGGTGCTTACGAATTAAGTACACTTCTATTTGATGAAACAATAACTCTGGATACCCTGAAAGGTAAAAAATTGAGATTCTCAATGCCTGCTGCACTTTGTTCTTATTGTCTCGGAGAAACCCGGATCGGCGCCTCATACCAGATGGGAAATGTACGTAAGATGGAAATGGGAGAGAAACAATGATAACTGCGGTACAACTTCAAAAAGAAACAATTGAACGTTTAGTCGTCACCTATCCCTTTCTTGAATCATTTTTTTCCGATAATAATCTCGATGTAATTCAAAAAGAAGGTTTAACCCTCGAAGAATATTTTAATACCTTTGATGAGGAAGAAATAGAAAATAAAGCCCTCGATAAGGAACAAGCTTTAAATAGTATGGTTGAATACATAAATGGTATGGTTCAATTCCTGGGATCAACCGAAGAAGAAGCCATCCGTACATTAACAATCCTTCCAGGTACAGATAAATCCGGAAATCCTGAACAATTTGAACAAATAACCATCAAACAGAGTGAAATTATATGCATCGTTGGACCTACCGGTTCAGGTAAGAGCCGTTTGTTGGGAGACATCGAATGGGTTGCGCAAAATGATACCCCTACATCACGTAAAATACTTATAAATGAAGAGAAACCCGATATGAAGTGGCGGTATTCATCCGGTAATAAATTGGTTGCTCAATTATCTCAGAACATGAATTTTGTAATGGATTTAACCGTAAGAGAATTTCTTGAGCTTCATGCCAAAAGCAGAATGGTAGAGAATGAAGAAGAAGTAATCGCTCGTATAATTGAGGCTGCCAATAATCTTGCCGGAGAAAAATTTATCCCCGAAACACCTATTACCAGCTTAAGTGGCGGGCAATCCCGTGCATTAATGATCGCAGATACAGCAATTTTGAGTAAATCGCCTATTATTCTCATCGATGAAATTGAGAATGCCGGGATCGATCGAAAAAAAGCGTTAGAATTATTGGTAAGTGAAGAAAAAATCGTTTTAATGGCTACCCATGATCCCTTACTCGCCTTGATGGGAGATAAACGGATTGTGATTAAAAACGGTGGGATTCACAAAGTTATCGATACTTCCCAAAATGAGAAAGCATTACTGGAAGAACTGGAAAAAATGGACAACCGCGTTCAAGATTTAAGAAGTAGATTGAGACACGGTGAACAGTTGGATAATGTGAATTTCTGAGGAAAAATAAGAATAAAGAATATAAGGAATGAAATAATAAGAAAAGAAAGAAGTTGGAGGTAAATATGCACAATGGATGTGCCGGAAGTTTTGAAAATGGAAAACAGGTAGTCGATAAAATAAGAATAATGGGATTTGCTGATCAGTATATGCCAATCCCTATGAATATAATATGCCAGGAATGCCGGCAGGAGTTTATAATGGAGCAATACGAAGGGAAGTGTCCCAATTGTAATATGGTTTACGGAGTTACACCATGCCATGCCTTTGATGCAGCTAATGTAATGGCGGCAGGGGTAGATTATTGATTTTAAGTATTTCACACTATTGTTAAGTAATTGGGGTTTTATTCTTTTAATTACTTTTCAGGAAAATAAATTTTATGAATCCATCGAATGTTTAATCTTTAAAACGCTTGCATGATAAATATCGACCACAGAAGCCGCAGCAAAATCTGCCAGCCGTAAGCAACGGTCAATTTCAGTAAGATTAAAACACCTGGGGGTTGAATGTCGAAAAGCTGCAAGATAACCGATTAATTTATCTCCTAAAGCCATAGGAACAATCAATACAGCCCTTGCTAAAACAGAGAAACGTTCGTTCAGTTCTTTACAAAAAGCAATATCAGTATTTAAATCCGGGATATGGATAGGTTTTAAATAATCCAGTAAATCATTGAAATATTGCCCCCCTCTTAAGCGAAACGCCGTCGATTCAGCCAGTAAATCAGGGTAATGGGCAACAACAGAACCAAGATAGACCGGATTTTGGTCAAACCGGGCAAGAACTGCCAATGCAGAATCCACTCCAAGGAAATTTACCAGATCCTGGCAACAATTCAACATTAATTCTCTTACTGAAATGGATTCTATTATTGGATCACAAATAGACATCATTTTCTGTAAAGTAGTTTGTGCTTGTACATCTCTATAATTTTCATCCGAATATTCAGGTAAAAATTTCATTTCGTTTTGAAATGAGGGGTTAACTACTTCCTGGAGAGTAGAGAGATATAATACATTCGGATTCATACCGCGATCCTTTATATTTTTTAATACATGTGAAGTAGTTGCAAGCCCAACCAAATTTTCATCCAGGATTGCCAGTTCATAGCCATCATCATCGCTGTCGATTCGTTCAAGAACATCGAGAGCATCAGGGGTGGATTCGAGAAGAAGATTATATCGTAACATGAAATAGTCATGCATCCTTCGTTTTAGGTGCCCGTCATTAGTCATGAGGATTGCTTTTTTTCCACTACTGTACATTTTCTAATTCTCTTACCGTTTAATTTTCATCATAATATCTAAATTATAAGTGTTTATTTTTATTAAGTCAACTAAATGAATAATATAAGGTGAATGCCCTTTCGTAACTATTTAAAAGGATTTTCATTGAAAATATTTATTAGATTAATTCTTTTTTATCGTTTCATTTTGAAATATATTGATTTATTTTTTTTTAAGTGGTATTGTATTACTCTTGAATTAGTAAAGCATGGAGGCATTTAAATGAGTATTAAAGATATTTTCCGAGAAGGAATGCAAGAATCGAAAAGACGTTCTGCCTTAAGTAAAGAAAAAAGAGGACTTAAGGATAAAGAAAAAATTTACAACGAGCAACTTACTGCACTGGGAAAGAAAGCATGGGAATCGAATACAGGTATAGATTCTAGTGCGGATTTAAAAGAAAAGTTGGCATCCACTCAAGATCAATTGAATCAATTAAATACACAGTTGGAAGATTTACAAAAACAGAAATTGGAAAAAGAGGAATTTAGAAAACAAGAAAATACCAGATTCGATTCCAATAGAAAAGAAGTAGAAGAAAAAAAGAAAGGCGTAGATTCCCGTTTAAATGAAGAGAAGAACACTTTAAAAAATACACAAAAAGAATCGGATCAGGCATCAAACCGTTTATCCCAGATTCCCAAAGAGCGTGACCAGGTTAATAAAAAACTATCTGATCCCGCTACGCTAGAACAAGATAAAGGCGTACTTCAAACCAAACTAGATAATCTTGCGAAAGAGGAACCGGAAGTACAGGCAAAATATAATGAGAAAATTGAAAGTATAAAAAGTTTAAATGAAAAGATTTTACCTATCCAGGAAGAATCGGATCAACTTCAGAAACAGATAGAAGACATCCGGGCCGAGCAGAAGAAGGTGATTGGTGAATTGGATAAAGAAATTTCAGAATTAAAAAAATCCATTGATGGTGTTAATGCAAAATTAAAAGAATCAGATACCGTACAAAAAGAAAATTTTAAACAATTAGGTATTTTACTTGCAAACTCCGGAAATGGTGAAGCAGCAATAGAAACGGAGATGTCTGCGGTGAAGGCCACTGAGAAAGAAATGTCCGATATCGGATCATCTATCGGTAACCTGGAAGGTCAGGCTAATGACTCCGGATCAAGCGCTTATAAGAAAATGATGATGATAATCGTCGGAGGCATAATTATCATAATTGCGATTATCGTTGCATTGGTATTAATTTTAAAACCGAAAGACACTCCTGAAGAACGTCTGAAAAATCTATTTGGAGGTTCCTCTTCCGAATCAAGTGATACAACGACTCCCGAAGACGCAATGAAGAATTTTCAACAGGCTATGGGAGGTATGAAAGAACAATCCGAAAAATTACAGGGTAAAAAGATAGTAATCGCTGATGAAAATACATTAAAATCCGTATTGCCGAATGTTGGAGGTTGGAATGCCCAATCCCCACGTTATTCCGCTGGAAAATTCGGTGATTTGGAGACCTCTCATATTTCTACAACTTATACAGGACCTAATGGAAATCAGGTAGATGTAAAAGTATCGGATGCAGGAACAGCTTCTGCAATGTTAGCTCCGATCCGGATGCTTTTTTCTATGAATATTACAGTTGATGATGAAACTACACATCAAAAAGTTTCAAATTATAATGGAACTTCAGTAATCGAACGATTTGAAAAACAATCCAAACAGGCCTCGTTTTCGTTCATCGTAAAAGATAGATATATTGTTGAATTGGAAACCACCGGAGATAATGGATTGGAAGTTCTTAAAGAGTTTTTACCTAAATTAAATCTTTCAAATCTCCAATAATAGTGATTTTTTATTTAAGAAAATGGTTGAAAAAAAAATTTCATTGTACTATGCTAATAATTAGAGAATGAATAATCTCTACGGATCGAATTCTGTAATCGGTTTTCAAAGAAGAAACGAAATGAATTCTAAAAGTTGTAAGTTAACAAATGAAAAAGAATGAAAAGAATGAAAAGAATGAAAAGAATATTTTCACTGGAGGAAATATGAATCAAAAACGCATCCTTAACCTTCAGGACCACCTTTCCGCCATAAAAGAAGGTAAAAAGCGTTATGAAAATGCATTTCAGGGAGTGTCCAGGATGATCCTGGAACAGGATATCGAAAAGGTCGTAGTTAATGGTAAAACCACTTATGATTTTAAAATATTCAGAACCGGTAAAAAGCATATAATCGGCCTATACGATGAGATAAACAGTTTTGTATCCTATGTCAAGGATGCAGCGGAGGGAGGCTCTTCCAAAGAAATGGCATATGTTCTAGTGGGAGAGCCAGGAAACGGAAAAACGTTCTTTGTAGAGTATTTATGTTCAAAATACCGGCAATTCCTTGCCAGAGAAGAAAACAGGAAATATTCGTTCCGTTTTACTCATCTCGATCAATTGGGGAATTACGGAAAAATTAATTCTATTGAATCCCAAACCTATGAAGACCCTGCCGTTCTTGCAATGAATCTTACTGAAAGCCAGGACGAAAATAGGGAATTATTGGGAAAATGGATTGGTTTTTCCGATCAACAATTGGAATTGCTTTATGATAATTTCCGTCCATTAGGAGCATGCAGCGAGTACATTTGGCATGATATTTTAAATTATACCAACGGCAATGTCGAAGAAGCATTGAATTTTATCGAGGTTTTCCCTGTTCCATTAATGGAAAGCATGGGTACTATTACCGGAAAATACCCTGCAAAAGATAAAATAACATCGTCTGCTGTTGATTTACTCGGTGAAGAATCCATCCAAAGACTACTTCATATTACCGATACCAATAACCCTTACCGTTTTGATTTACGTCGTGGTGCATTGGCTCGCGTAGCCGGCGGTGGTATTCATTTCAGTGATGAAATTTTTAAGAATAAAAAGGACCTTGTCCAGGTATACCTTGGAGTTATTCAAAACCGTGTAATCGAAATCGATGGTTTTAAATGGCCTATCGATACTCTTATTATTGCTACATCCAATAATTCCGAATTCAACCGTTTCCTCGATGAAAAAGAAGAAGCCCCTATTGTTGACCGGTGTAGGATATCTTATGTTTCGCACAACACCAATTATCAGTTGCAAGAATATCTCACTGCATATGCAATCGGAAGCGAAACCAAGACCACATTCAATAAAGAGGAACTTCACCAGGATCCCAATCTGAATTATGCAACATCTGTTGCAGTTGTATTATCCAGACTTCCCATTTCCGAAAAGCTTACTCCTGTTGAAACAATGAAACTTGCTGCCGGAGAAGTGGCTGGCGAAAAGAGTATTAAAACCTTGGCAGAAGTTATCGATACGTTAAACCAGAATCCCGATATAACAAAACGTTTCGGGCAGAAAGGGCTCGGTCAGCGTAACCTCGGTCGTACGATCCAATTATTAGTGGAGAGTTCGGAAACCAATGAAGGCAAATGTATGTTTGCTTATGATGCTTTTAAAGCTCTTGAACGCATTGTACTGGATTATGTTTCTGATGCCAATGACCGTACCAAGTACCTTGAAGACCTGAAAATTGCCAAAGGGCTTTACAGGGAACGTATCATGACGGAAATGTTTAATGCATATATGGATGAACCCTTTGCAATCCGAAAGGATGTAATGAATTATGTCAATATGATTATTGGGATCGATGCGGAAAATCTCGGTCCTGATAGAATGTGGAGATACAAAGACCCGCAGAGCGGAGAAGTAAAAGCTCTCAAAATCGATGAAAAATATGTTAAAAACGTCGAAGAACGCCTCGGGCTTAAAACTATCGAACAAAGAGAAAATTTTAGAACCTCAATCCGTAAGATTTATGGTCAGAAGATTTCCACCGATCCCAATTACGATTTCATGGATAATCTCGAATTGGTCAAAGCCGTAACCGATGTTCGTTTAAAATCCGATATCGCAGGATCCGGAAGCTTGATCGGGGCTTTAGCTAACCGTACCAACGAAGAGAACCAGAAATTATATGACCGGATGCTTACCACCATGTTAAATAAACTCGGATACTGTAGGACATGTGCGCAGAAAACCATCGAGTATTTCTGTACTCAGTCCGATGAGAAATAACATCGCCGAGGAAACATGGATAGGGAATCGGAAGCATTAAGAATATTGGAAGATTTGAAGAAAAAAGGGTTAATTCCTCCTCCTACGGAGAAGATATTAAGGGAGTTAAAAACCCTCGAGAATCATGATGCTCCGCCAAGACCGCCTCACACCCCCGGAATATATGAATTTCATGACTTGATGGTTTTGCAAGATTTTCAGGAATCCCAGGGCTCTTACACAATGCAATTGCATTCCCTCGGTGAATTACTGGAACGTGATAAACAAAGGGAAGCCGATGGCTTCCCCCGTAAAATACGGGTCGGAAAACTCATAAAACCCGGAAAAGCCGGAAAGGATAAAGTTGTAATCGTTCCCAGTACTACCGAAGAAAAATTTATTCATTATCTTCCTACCGATGAAGAGTCCGGCGAAGGCCAGGCTTCCGGTGGTACCGGGAAAGGAGAGGAAGGTGAAGTAATCGGAGAACAACCCGTCCAACAACAAGGAGGGTCTGGATCCGGTGGAGCCGGTCAAGGCGATAGTGAAGAACACGAAATTGAATCCAGTGCTTATGACCTCGGAAAGATTTTAACAGAAAAATTTCAACTCCCCAATCTTCGAGATAAAGGAAAACGGCGCGCTCTCACTCGTTACAACTATGATCTTACCGATCGTCACCAGGGATTCGGGCAAATATTGGATAAAAAAGCAACACTTCGTAAACTTGTAGAAACCAATATTAGTCTCGGGAATCTCGATGATCCCAGTAATATAGATACCACTGGTTTTCTAATTGCTCCCTCCGATAAAATTTACCGGATACTCTCTAAGGAAAAGGATTATGAATCACAAGCCATCGTTTTTTTCATGAGGGATTATTCAGGTTCTATGTCGGGAAAACCCACAGAAGTTGTTGTGGCACAGCATATTATGATTTATAGTTGGTTGTTGTTTCAATATGCCCGCCAGGTTGAATCCCGTTTTATCGTTCATGATACCGAGGCCAAAGAAGTTCCAGATTTTGCCACTTATCACAGTTCAAAAGTTGCAGGTGGAACGAAAGTCGCTTCTGCATTCAAATTAGTGAATGACATAATTGAAAAAGAGAATCTTGCCAAAGATTACAACATTTATGTTTTTCATGGGACCGATGGCGATGATTGGGATACCACCGGGAAAGAAACTCTTCCTGAAATAGAACGAATGATGCGCTATACCAACCGAATCGGGATCACTATTGCCCGGAATAGTTACAGTGGCGGTAAAGACACCGATATGGAGCGATACATTAAAAACTCCCATATACTGGAAAAAAAACAGAATGAAATTCGAATGGATGTTATGACCGAAGATGCAACAGAAACCCGTATCATTGAAGGAATTAAGAAGCTTTTTGCATAAACCTCAAGAAAAAAGCAGAGTGTAAGGAATACGACAATGGAATTGATCGATCAACATACAAAAGCTATCATGGAAGAGTGTAAACGACGTGCCCAGAAAGCCGGTTTATCGTTTTACGCTGAATCCCTGGAATATATTGTTACAAACCGCGACTTGCTCGAATTGTCGCCCAAAGTAATGATTCCCACACTTTACGATTACTGGGTTCATGATGTCGAAGTACTTCGCGAAAAGGGAAAATATGAGTTATATCCCGGGAATCCGTATGAAACAGTAATTAATACCCGGCCTGCCATCTCTTTTTATAATGATAATAACCCCGATTGGCTCAATGTCATGATTTTTTATCATGTCCTCGGGCACATCGATTTTTTCCAGAATAATGGGTATTTTA
>JAKAGC010000050.1 GCA_021817755.1 Acidobacteriota bacterium
CCCCGGACTGATCTTGAACCCGGGATTAATATTATCGATCTGGTAGCGGTTCATGCTCAAGTGTTTCCCTCCAAAGGGGAGGCTCGCCGCATGATTACAGGTGGCGGACTTAGTATTAATAAAGAACGAATC
The DNA here is from genome assembly GCA_021817755.1 of Acidobacteriota bacterium. Classification (GTDB taxonomy): domain Bacteria; phylum Acidobacteriota; class Aminicenantia; order UBA2199; family UBA2199; genus JAKAGC01. The sequence goes on from JAKAGC010000050.1 coordinate 133, forward strand.
TCCGGACCGGATATGATTATAAAAACAGATTCACTATTGAATGATAAATATATCCTGATACAGAAAGGGAAAAAGAATTATTTTCTATTAAAAGCTATTTAACCGTATTCTCGGGAACGATTTCGCTCAAGAAGTCTTATCTTTAAAAAGATCTCTATATTGAGCGGGATTGATCCCGAGTATCTTTTTAAATTTTTTGTTGAAGTGTTGTTTCTTTTCCACCCCTACCATTCGCATCACATCTGAAATGGTAAGTTCCGTCCTTTCCTTTAGCAATTCCGCCGCAGTATGCACCTGTGCAGATTCAATGTAATCGAATAAAGACATTTGGGTGTCTTTTTTGAATTTTTTGGAGAGATACGTTTCGTTTACTTCAAATTTATCAGCTATTTTATATCGGGTTAACTCTGCCAGTTCGTCTATATCGCGGGTAAGAATATAAATAATTACTTCTTCGGTTAATTTATCGTGTTTCATTGTTTAATAAGATTACTGAAATGGAAAATGATTGTCAACGGGTCGCATTAATTATTTTGAAAAAAAATGGAATGGTATATAAAAAAAGACCTCTCCCGTTGGAGAGGGTCGGGAGAGGTTTTATCAACTAAATGGAGAGGTTTTATGTTTTATACTAATATAATAATACATTTTTCAAAAAATACAAGAAATTTAACCGTTAATTACCGTTAAGATGCGTATGGAGATAATTGAAAGAGACTAATTTTCGGGAGGTAGAAAAGAGACCTTACCTGCAAGCCAGTATCCTTCGCCGCTCCCCGGCTTTTGTCTGGGAATTAGCGCTTCTGCCCCTATGGATTTTAATTTTTTTCGCAAAGAAAAAATAGCTGCTCGTAATGTAACATCCGGTTGTGCACTATTTCGAGTGAGTTTACCTTCAATATTAACCGCGTCTGCAAAAATATTCCATTCCGGTTCTTGTTTGATATTATTAATTGGAACAGATGACATATGATAACGGTGCATAGAAGAGGTATCACCGGCATGTAAGGCCTTAAAATTTTGAAAGGCGAGGTAACAGAATACCAGCTTTTCTGTACGGTTAAATGAAACGGTGGATAATAATAGATCATCCTTTCTTATTTGGATGTGCATCGATGAAACATCGAAAAGCGTTTTAAGAAATTCCTTTTCCCCTTCTCCAAATTGAAGCGTTGATGGGCATTTCTTAAAAAAGATAGATGTCATAAAAAGGGTTTCGGGTAATTCTTTGCCCTCAGGGCTCGAATTGACTATGTCATTTGGTGAAACAGGATTTAAGAGAAATTGAGAATCTGTTTGGTAATTTTCCGCAGAGGATTCAGAAATAAGATTTGATAGAACTTTTTCATAAATTGTATTTCGTATGGAACAATAATTCCCTCGAGGAACAATCGGACCTGTCCCGGTAATGGATAGATCACGGTAAGGGGTAAAGGGTTTGTCTTTTCCTTCCAGAATTTGCTTACTCAGATTTTCAAGAATTTTATTTGTTTTAATCTCATTTTCAAGTGTTTTCAGATTATCACTCTCAATAAACAAACGCTTTATGGCATTTTCAATTTCTTCCGAGGTAACAGAAGAATGTGTTTCCAATGCTTGTTCAGTAAGAATGTAACATATATGCTGGAGTAATTGCGGATGACCGTTAAACAATGAAAACAGTTTGTCGGTAATCGCATTGTCAATAGTGATATGATTCAATTCAAACGGAGCCAAAATAAGGTTCCTGGATTCTTCATTTGACAGATTAGAGAGTTCGAGTTTTTTTGCAATATTAAATGGAGATGTAGGACCGATTGTCAAGGAGCTGAGATCGACTTTACCTGCTATGATTACTCCGTATCTTTTCAATTCCGGGCGGTGGTAGCGTTCATGGAAAACTTTACGCCAGAGATGAAGAAAAGAGCGGACACAGTGTGTTTTTTCCATCTCATCGAAAAAGAAAATAATCTTTTTTTTATCTTCGGTTTGAAGTTTTTCCAGGAAATTTAGGAAGTATAATTCCGGTCCGTAGGATTTCCATTTTTCGGTAGGGTGTGCTTCAGGAATTGGTTTTATTTCTTCTATTGTGCGTTCGATAATCCATTTATAAAATTCTTCATCTTCTTTGGGGGAAACCTCAAAGTTGAAGTAAATACAGTGAAAAGATTTTAACTCATGCATAAGTTGGCGAAGGAATGTGGTCTTTCCAATTTGTCTGGGGCCGAGTATCGTCCAGTAATCCCCATTTAGAATACCGGAAACGACTTTATTTTTTTCATTTAGACGCGGCATGCAGACTGGTTCATCTTCGATTGGGTCTAAGGGGCCGATATATTTATAAAGGTTTTTTTGCATTTGTATTGTACCGATAAAAATTAAATGTTTTCCTTTTATTTAAATTGTAGGATGCAACCGTTTTTTTTCTCCAATGCATCTCACATATATTTTAATGAAGGAGGGGTTTAATGTCAAGATTTTTTACCTGAACAGCTTTCAATTTTTACTGAAAAGGGGGTAAAAAAAGAGAATGGGTGAAATAAAGCACTAAATATGGTAAAATTAAGCATTGAAACCATGAATAAAAAACTTAAAATACTATTTGCCACACACTTGTTTTATCCGGCAGTGGGCGGAGTGGAAATCCATCTGAAGCATTTAACCGAAGGCCTGGTAAAACGTGGTTACGATGTAAATGTCGTTACTAGCCGGGCGTATTCAACGGAAGCTTTTTTTCTCGGTGACAAACGGCGTATCGAGAAGCCCGTAGAAGTAGTAGATGGTGTCCATGTCGAACGGTTAGGATTTCAGACCTTCGGAAGAAGAATCTTACGCTTTTTTACACGAGTAGCTTGCCGTATTCCTTATCCCTTTAATCATTGGATACGGTTAATTTCATTAGGGCCTCGCAGTTCTAAATTTACCTCACGAATTATTGCGAATAATCCCGATATTATAATCGGATCTCCTCTACCGAATATGAACATCTACTATGCAGCCAAAGCAGCAAGAAAAACAGGGAAACCGCTTATTATTATCTCATGTTATCATATGGATGACAGGTGTTGCTTTTTTAATAAAATCTTTTTTGACATTATGAGGAGAGCGGATTTGGTTGTTCCTCATACTCCGGCAGAGGGAGAATTCCTTGCGAGAATAGGGAAAATCAATCCCTCGAAAATTATTCCATTTCCTCCATTTCCACTAAGAGAGAATCAGCTTGAACCTCCCATTAAGGATAAGCAAATTCTCCGTGAAAAATATGGAATAAAAGAAAAATACGTTGTTCTTTATTTGGGACAGCACGGATTTCATAAAAAGGTGAATCTCATACTTAAAGCAATGCCCTATGTCTGGCAAATTGTAAAAGATTCGGCTCTTGTTATTGCCGGTGGTATTACGGAGTATACCCGTGTTCTAAAATCCAGTGCTGCGGAATTGGAGCATTCATACGGAGGAAAAGTTTATTTTATAGATAATTTCCCGGCTTCTGAAAAAGATGATATTTTTCAAGCATCCGATGTTTTTGTATCTCTTTCTGAAATGGAATCCTTCGGTATTGTTTTTGTAGAAGCAATGAATAACGGACTTCCAATGATTGCCAGCAAGAATTCAGTAACACGCTTTATTGTGGACGAAGGAGAAACCGGTATACTCATTGATCCTAAAAGTACAACCGATGTCGCCGGAGCAATTCTAGAAATTTTGAAAAATGAAGAATTGCGAAACCGTTTTTCGGAAAATGCTCGGAAAAAGGTTGTAGAACTTTACCATCCAAAATTATTACTGGATCGCTGGGAGGAGGTTTTTACCCATGTTACATCCAATCGATAGCCCTCTAGTTTTAAAACTAAACCCGCTCTATAAATTGGAAAATTCCCCTGAAAATAATGATTCGATTTTTTTTATTACAGATACGATTTCCGGGCAGAAGATTGAAACCGATCTGAACGGTAAACTCCTTATCGAACGAATGCCCCTAACATGTTCTCAATTAATCGAATCTTTCCGGGTCGGTATTCCATTTGTATCTTCAGATATGATTCAAATGTATATTACGCTCTTTAAGGCTGCCGGGATAATAATCCCATCAGAAGATGATCAAAGTAATGAAATAAATGAAAAAAGCACGGTCGAACAATTGAAACAACCATGTATTAGTGTCGTCATTGTTACCTTCAATGGTGAAAGATTTATTCGCAAGAACCTGGAATCTCTCTATAAACAGAGTCTATTACCGGGAGAAATAATAATTATAGACAATGCTTCAGGTGATTCCACTCTTGAAATCGTCTCCAAAGAGTTTCCACAAGTAAAATTTCTTCGAAATGAGAAAAACTATCACTACGCTAAAGCAGTAAATATTGGTGTCGAAGAAGCCATGGGTGACCTTGTATTAATTTTAAACCAGGATATCGTTCTTGAAGAAAAATGCATTGAGATGCTATTTAAACGATACACTCGAGAAAGAGAAAAATTGAGTATTGCTGGTGTTATTCCTCAAATGCGATTCAATAAAATGCGAAATTTCATCAATGGTATCGGCAATTTTTTGACTGAAAAGAATTGGGGATCCGATAATTATTTTTGTGCAGTGGATTTCGGACAGTTTGAAACCATAGATTATGCAAGTTCTGCCTGTTTTGGGGCAATTATGGTTACAAAAATGGGATGGAAGGATATCGGTCCATTAGATGAAACATATAAAAGCTTTTATGAAGATGTCGATTGGAGTATGCGTGCTCATTTAATGAAGAAAAAAATCCTGGCTGCACCGGCTGCGATTGTGTATCATGAATTCGGGGGATCATATCCTTCAGGATTAAAACTAAAGCTGGTGGCAAAAAATAGAATGAGATTTGTTTTTAAACATCTCCGAGGGAAAATCTTTACCCGGTTTTTTTTCAAATACCTGAAACAGGATATAAAAAATGGGCTTGCTTTTCTTAGAGATAAATCATTCCGAAATGTTTACTATTATAAGATGGCATATTTAAGATTGATGATAGAACTTCCCGGTCTAATGTTTTACAGATTGAAACATAAGCATTCTGAAAAAGAAATTGGAGAATTTTTTACAAAAGGTGCACCATATGTTGCCCTGGCCAACCGCCAGGGAAACCCTGTGATAAATGCTTCAGTAATTCGTAGTTATTATAACTTTACTCTGATCGAAGATTTTCACTTTCCCACTGAACCGATTTTGTATATTAATTGATAGAAAAGATTTCTTTAAAAATTTTACCTTCGTTTTAAGGCTTTCTCGATTTGTTCCAATGAGTATTCGATAATAATGGGGCGTTTGTGGGGACAGAAATATGGATTTGTGGATTTAAAAAGATTCTTAACTATATTTTTCATCTGATCGGGGTATAGCTTATGATTGATTTTTATTGCACTCTTACAGGCGATCTCAGCCAGTACGCTATCCTCGAAATTAACTTCTTCCACACGATTATCCAGATGTAAAATAGTTAATAATGCTTCTTTTATATTTTTTTCACCAAGAATTTGTGGGAATGATTTTATATCAAATGAATTCCCACCCAACGATTCGATGCGGAAACCCATTCTTTCTAAAAATTCAAGTTTTTTTTCATCCAGGCTACTCACTTCAGAAGGAGCTAATTCGATGAGAACAGGGAATAAAGGTGAAACAGAAATAACTTTGCTTTCCTGGTATTCTCGCTTTAATGCATCGAAATTTGCGCGTTCATGAGCATTATGCTGATCGACCAGTAATAAATCCTGTCCTTTTTCTATCAGAATATATGAGTTCCGGTATTGGCCAATAACAATAAAATCTTCCTCAGGGGGAATTTCCATTGAGAAAAGAGGAACTTGTTTTAGTTCGCTTGAAGCAGAATATCCAGGAGAGGCTTTTATTTCTTTATCTCCATAAGGACCGAAAGAAGATTGTCCACCTGTGCGATTATAATTTAAATCACCGCTTCCAATTCGTCCGGATGTATTACTATTTTTTTCTATATTTCCGTAAGAACGGTCATAGGATTCAAATCCGGTCCTTCCTGTATTATCATCTGACATATATCCATAGCTACTCGATGAGGAATCACTAAAATTACTTCCTGAACCGGAAGGATAGGAAGAAAATGGAACTCCGTTAATAAAATCTTTTTTTACACCAAAAGAATGTTCGATACCGTGCTTGATTAAACGAAATATAGAACTGGAATCTTCGAACTTTATTTCCAATTTCATTGGATGAATATTAACATCCACCTGAGAAGGCGGTACTTCTAACATTAAAATTCCAATTGGACTTCGGCTTTTTTCGAGGAATTTTTGAAAGGTATTATTCAATGCAGCGATTAATGTTTTCTCTTTTACAGGGCGTTGATTAACGAAAAAGTACTGGTATTTTTTATCTGAAATACCGGTATTGATTCGTGATATCAATCCGGTTATTTTGAAGTCTCCTTCCGAATAATCGATGTCCTGCAACGTATCCAGTATATCTTTACCGAATACCTGATAAACACGTTCTCTCAGGCTGTTTACTTTTCGATATATAAATACTGTTTTGTTATTATGAATGAGTTCGAAACTTTTATTAAAATGAACCAATGTAACCGGTTCGAGATAAGAAATAATTTGATTCGTTTCGGTTCGGTCAGATTTTAGAAATTTTTTACGCACCGGGAAATTATAGAAAAGATCCTTTACGCGAATAACAGATCCACGACTGCATGCGATTCCTTCTTCGCGGGTGATTTCTCCTTGTTCCATCAGGCACCGAATACCCCGACCCTCTGAATTATTGGAGGTTTCTATTTCGATTTTTGAAACTTCCATAATGGAGGGAAGTGCTTCACCTCTGAATCCCAACGTTATAAGAGAATTAAAATCCGATAACTCGGAAATCTTTGAAGTTGAGTGATTCTTAAAAGCAGTTTCTATATCATCAGGATCGAAACCGGAGCCGTTATCTGTAATTTCGATTAATTGTTTTCCCCCTTCGATGATTTCTATTTGTATTTCATCCGCCCCTGCATCGATTGAATTTTCGACCAATTCTTTTACCACAGAAAGAGGTCTTTCAACAACTTCCCCAGCAGCTATTTTTTTATATACATCTTCTCTCAGGGTTTTTATTTTTCCCATTAATCTACCATCTTTATAATTTTGTTTTAATTATTGGTGGTAATGACTGTCCCGATATCATCGTGAGTATAAGACCCGTCGTTAACAAACGGTCCATAAGGTCCATCTGTCGTAGCTGAAAGTCTTGTCACTCCATCATCGAAGGGGGAAGACCATAAACCGTCTTTCCCTGCGGAAAGAATTAATACAGAATGATTTGCAGACCATGAGGCTCCTGGGAAATATCTGGCAGAGATAACGTATTGATTTCCCCAGGGATCAACGTATGTTTGTTGATCGATATAGGGACCTTTCCATGCATATTCACCGGATATAGGGTAATCCTGGGAAACTTGATTCTGGTTTGATGCGCCTGTATCGGAGTCGGGGTTGTTAAAATAGAGGTAATCATATAACTGTTTCGTTACACCATAACTTCCCCAATTTTCGGCGCCACTCCTGGCTCCTGGGGCAGTACCCGTAGGAACAGGGTCTGCTGTATTTCCTGTTAGAACACGGGAAACTCTTCCCGATGGCCCATCTTCATTTGTACACGGCCATTTGCCTGTATCTTTATAAAGCATCATAACTGCTGCTGTGATTACCTGGCATTCATTTGTGGCCCGTGTCACCCTAGAATCAGTAATATGTTTGGCGATGGTTGGAAATAAAATGGCTGCTAATACAGCGATTACCGATAATACTACCACCATCTCTATTAATGTAAATCCATTTCGTTTCATTATTCTATCTCCAAATTCAGAGGCGGATTTTGCTATTCTTCTTCCTGGAATTTCTTGATTTTTTCAATTAGTGTGGTTCGCTTTACATTTAATAATTTCGCTGCTTTTTGCTTATTCCAGGAGGTTTTTTCAAGACTTTTCAAGATCATCCTCTTTTCAACATTTCTAACTACATCATTTAGTGATACCCCTTCATCAGGGATTTCATCAGAGAAAATATCCTGGGTTTCTTCTTTTTCGGCATCCGGTTTTACTTCTGGCGGTATATCCTTTGGAAGGAAGACCGCTGCACCCGAATTTAATACCACCATTCTTTCAACAATGTTTTCCAATTGACGGATATTACCCGGCCACGAATAATTTTGTAAAATGCGAATGGATGGCATCGTGAAATTTTTTACCGGAACATTGTTAATTCTTGAATACTTCATTGCAAAATAATTGGCCAGTAGAGGGATATCCGATCGGCGCTCCCGGAGAGGAGGCAAGTCGATAGGTATAACATTTAATCTATAATAAAGGTCTTCACGGAATTTTTCCTGGTTCACTAATTCCAGTATATTTTTATTGGTAGCTGCGATGACTCGTACATCCACCTGTATGGTATCATTATCTCCGATACGTTCAAATTCTCGTTCTTGTAAGACACGCAGTAATTTTACCTGGAGCGCAGGGGGCATATTGGATATCTCATCCAGGAAAATTATTCCCCGATGCGCATGCTCGAATTTACCTTTTCTGTCTTTTAACGCTGACGTGAAAGACCCCTTAACGTGTCCGAATAATTCATCTTCCAAAAGGTTTTCCGGAATAGCTCCCGTATTTACACCTACGAAGTTATAATCTCGTCTATTACTGAAATGATGAATACTGCGGGCGATTAATTCTTTTCCAGTTCCATTTTCACCATATATTAATATAGTAGAAGAGGAATTTGCAACTTTTTCAACTCTTGAAAAAATTTCCGCCATCTTTAAACTATTGGATATAATTCCGAATTCTCTAAATTTTAAGATGAGATTGTTATAATAATTCAATTGGGAATCACCGCTGTCTCGGTCATACTGTTCTATCAAAGACGTTATTCGTTCATTATCATTAGTGGAAACCGACTCGATTACCCCACTTTTTACGAATTCCACAAGTTGAGAAGGTGCTATAGAATCCTTATAATAAAGAATAAAGTTTAAACCCGGATTGATTGGAAGTACTTCTTTTATTTTTTGACAATAATTTGGATTACTATCAATAAAAATAATGGAGTCGGAAAAACGCTCATCTCTTGAATAAAGCTGGTCAATTGAGATTACATCCACCGGATAATCGTGCTTCTTTAGCCAATTATCTTGCTCGGCGTTTTCGATGATGAATACTTTTGCAGTGTCTTTCATTCTTTTTACCTTAAACATATATCATATTATGATAATTTTTTCAATTGACTTCAACAAATAAAAAATTTATAATTACCCGATGGAAAAGAAAAAAGAAACTAAACTTTTAAAAATATATAAATATGGCGACGAAATCCTGAAGCAGATGGCCGCCGATGTTACCAATATAGACGGACATTTAATGGATTTTATCGAGAGTATGGTTCGTACCTTATATGCGTCACGAAGCGCTATTGGTCTTGCAGCTCCGCAAGTGGGTAAATCGTTGCGAATTACCGCCATTGATCTTACACAAGGTCAGGAAGAAGGCCAACTAATTGTCCTGATAAATCCTAAAATTATTGAAATGGAAGGAAAAGATACAATGGAAGAAGGATGTTTATCGTTCCCCGGGATTTCTGTCCCAGTCAATCGGGCAACCCGCATTTTACTGGAAACGGTAACACCTGAGGGTAAAGAACTTCGTCAAGAAGTAGAGGGTTACCTCGCACGGGTTATGCAACATGAAATCGATCACCTGGACGGAACACTTATTATCGATCGCGTATCCAGTTTAAGGCGTCAGGTAATGAAACGGGATATCCGTAAACTGCAAGACGAAGGAGAATGGTAAAACCAAAGACTTTTTAACAGAGGTACACATGAAAAACAAGATACCGATTGTTTTCTTTGGAACCTCAGGGGTTTGTATTCCTTTTCTGGAACTCTTGCATCAATTCTTCCAAATAAGTCTCATTGTCACTCAGCCCGATAAACTCGGTGGAAGAAACCGGAAACAAGTTATCGTTCCCCCTGTAAAAACTTTTGCCGTGGATAATCACATCCAGTTCCTTCAACCTGAAAAACTCGATGATACGATTCGAGAATCTCTTCGCTCTATCGAACCAAAAATTGGAATCGTAATCTCCTATGGACAACTTATTCCCAAGTCAATTTACACCATTCCCCAATTTCATATGGTTAATGTTCATTTTTCGATGCTTCCTTCATATAGAGGTGCTGCCCCTGTTCAACGTGCATTGGAGAAGGGGGACACACAAACCGGGATCTCCATCTTCGAACTGGCTAAAAAAATGGATGCCGGAGATATATGGGCACAAAAAGAAATGGAAATTCTTCCTCAGGATACCACTGAAGCACTCTGGGACAGAATGAGTCGTGAAGGCGCTCCTTTCCTTATCGAAACCCTTCACGCTATTTTTGAAAATCGTATTCAAAAGACTCCACAGAATCATGAACTCGCTACATTTTCACCCGCAGTAACCAAAGAAGAAGGGAAAATAGATTGGAAGTTAACCGCCCAACAGATTGTGAATCGATTCAGAGCTTTTACTCCCTGGCCCGGTTTAAGTTGTTGTGCGTGCGATAAAAGTTTTATTCTAACCAAAATAGATGTTTCAGAAGCCACTCATGATGGAATTCCCGGAGAAGTCCTTTCTTGGGATAAACAATTCCTGCGCATTGCGTGTGGAGATCGTACTGTATTAGAGATTATGGAATTGCAACCCCCCGGTAAAAAACCCATGAGCCCGTATTGCTATTGTATGGGGAACCAACTTCCCAAATGCTTTTCCTGATATGAATTTTATCTCTCCTGCATTACAGGTTTTAAAACAATATGCCGGAGAGAATGAAACAAATCTGAAACTCCTTCTTTCTAACCACCTCAATCGAATCTCAAATGGGAATGAAAGCCAATCCGACTCTATACGATATACAGTTACTCGAACTGTTTACGGCGTAATTCGTCATATTAAACTTCTCGATTATTTAATTGGTCAGTGTTCCGATAGACCCCTAAACCGAATTCAATCCGATATAAAAATTCTACTTGAAATTGGAGCGTTTCTTCTTTTGTTTTCAAGCTCTTACCCCGATTATGCTGTTTTGAATGAAACCGTTTCTGCTTCTCCTAAGAAAACCAGATCGTTTGTAAATGCCGTACTCCGAAATATGACTCGTAATAAAGAAAAATTATTCGGTTCCATAGATAAAATAGAAGACCCTACCATCCGATTTTCTGTCTCACCGGCCATTGTTCATCACTTGAAAAAACTTTCTCCCAATTGGATTGACGATTTAAAGTATCTCGACAGTGAGCCTGCCTTTCATATCCGGTTTGATCCCCGGGTACTCGATTATATTAAGGCTGGGGAGATATTAAATTCCCATCGGATCGAATTTAAGGAGCTACACGCATTTAAATCATTTGAATTGAAAGAAGTACGTCGAGTCCTACATGAGTTGATGGATTCATATCCTTTCTTTGTTCAGGATGCCGGTTCTCAATCCATATCCATAATTGCATCCCAATATGCGCGAAGTTTGGTTGCAGATGTTTGCGCTGCTCCCGGGACCAAATCAGTGACTCTTGCCTTATTGAATCCCTCCATCCCAATAATAGCAAATGATATCGATTTTGGGCGTGTTCGACTGATAAAAGAGACAATTACCCGGTTAAATATTCATTCTATTTATCCAGTAGTATCCGATGCACGGAATCCTGGTTTTTCGCACAAAATATCCTCTCAAATGAATAAAAACCCGGATTTTATTATTGTCGATGCTCCCTGCACTTCTTCCGGTACACTCAGAAAGAGTCCCGATTTAAAATTAAAAATAAATGAAAATTCCATTTCAAGAAATGCCGGATTGCAATATGAAATTATAGCTCCCTGGTTTAATGAAGTGAATACCTTCTGGAATTATCTTCTATATTCGGTTTGTTCTTTTATTTATGATGAAACTGAGGCAGTAATGAATCGAATAAGCCAGATTGCCAAAGATTTTAACTATGATTCGTTTGAATGGATCGATCTTTCTTCTGAGCTTCAATCTTTGGGTTTTAATTTTATTCGGGCTGAAAAAGGGTTTTACCTGATGCCCGGTCCATTAAATAATGATATTTTTTATCTCTCTTTAATAAAGAAGAGTAAATAAAACATTTTGGGAAGGTCCCGGAAACCCTTTTTCAAAAGGGTTTCCGGGGGAAAAAAATTTATAAAATTGTAATCGTAAAAGTGATAACTCCAGCGCTTTCTACGATATTGGTAATCGGTTTGCTGGTATTAGCACCGGCCCAGGATTTGGCATTTGGGGTGGTAGAATCGGTAA
>JAKAGC010000710.1 GCA_021817755.1 Acidobacteriota bacterium
ATTTTTTACTTTCTGGGACCATACCAATACGGAATTCAAACTTCATGTGGTCATTCCTTTTATTTTTCTCTTTATTCTTGCAGTTTCGGAACTTTCAGTAAATTCAAAAGTAAAGAGCTTATTTATAAAATCAATTGTTTTGATCATTATCCTAACGGTAGGTGTGGTAAACTTCAATACTGTTTTTTCGCCGGCATCAAAAATTGAAAATAATAAAAATTATTTATTTGCAAGGGATATAGAAACCCATGCTTCTCAAGGAGCTAGTATTGTTATTTGTGGGTGCGGCTCGGATTTATCGATTCATAATAAAATATACCTCCCATACTTTGCGTATCGAAAAACACTGATCCTGGATTGGATGATTGGGAAAGGTTTAACTTTGGAAGATATACGCAGACAAATTCTTTTGGATGTATCGCGGGGTAATGGAGTCTATTTTCTATCAGAAGCTTTAGAAGATGGAAAGCCACTCGAACAATTACTCTCTAATCACAACATAACGTTAAATGATTATATGGAATTTATTCGTTCTTTTTCTTTTGTTGAACGCATACCATTACGGGAAGGAAAGGGATATTATTTAAAAAAAGTAGGTCTTTAACTTCTAATTCTTGGGAAAATAAGAAGAACAGATAAGTATTAAGGAAGTTGACAAAACCATTTAATTTTTCTATTATTGAGCCAGAGGATTAAAAATGAAACATATAATAATAATAGCAATACTATCCATAATAATTTATTCACCGGAAATGATGGGTAAACCAAAATCAACAAAGAAAGGAATAGAAAACATTCGTCAGTATCGCTTAGCACATGAACAGGCGATTATTAAGGAATTTTGCGATTTGTTATCTATCCCGAATGTTGCGGAAGATAAAGAAAATATACAAAAAAATACGGTTTTCATAAAACAAATAATGGAGAAAAGAGGATTTGAAGTTCAAATTCTTGAAACTCCGGGAAACCCGGTCATTATTGGTGAATTAGGTGTAAAAAAGCCCCGGAATACACTTCTTTTTTATATACATTATGACGGTCAACCGGTTACGCCTTCACAGTGGACGGATAGTGAACCATTTAAACCGGTATTGCGTCCGGGAAAATTGGAAGCAGGAGCATCAGTACCAAAACCAATTCCTTTCCCCACAGGAGATGAAAAATACAATGATGACTGGCGCATTTATGCCAGGAGTACAGGAGACGATAAAGCGCCTATTATTGCTTTATTAACAGCTATAGATGCCATTCGAACACAGGGGCTGGCTTTAAATAATAATATCAAGGTTATCCTTGATGGAGAAGAAGAAAATGGCTCACCCAATCTCCCATATGCTCTGGAAAAATACAAGAGTTTATTAAAAGCAGATATCCTTTTTATGTGTGATGGTCCTACCTATTACAATGGAGAACCGACTTTGTTTTTGGGAGCAAGGGGAATTACTTCGCTGTCGATTACGGTATATGGACCCAATACGAATCTTCACAGTGGGCATTATGGAAATTGGGCTCCTAATCCTGCTATAAAACTTTCACAACTGTTGGCATCGATGAAAGATAAAGAGGGGAATGTCCTTATCAAAGGGTTTTATGATTCCTGTATCCAATTGAATACAAAAGAATTAGAAGCTGTGAAAACGATTCCACCTTTTGATGAAGAAATAAAAGATTTATATGGTTTTTCAGGAACGGACGGAGAGCAGAAACCGTTAATGGAATCGATTCTATTACCATCCCTGAATATCAATAGTTTTCACAGCGGAAATACAGGGAAACAGATGAGTACGATTATTCCATCTACGGCAACAGCTACTATCGATATTCGCCTTGTTAAAGGTAATGAGCCGGCAAAAATGGTTCAGCGGGTAGTCGATCATGTGGAAATGCAAGGGTTTCACGTTGTAACAAATGAACCGGATAAGGAAACCCGGATGAAATATCCATATATAGCAAAAATAACTGCGGAGGAAAACGGATATAGAGCATCTCGAATCCCAATCGATACACCGGCAGTTCAACGAATTATTAAAGCTATATCCGAAAACTCAGGGTCCAAACCGGTTTTGATTCCTTCTCTTGGTGGGTCTTTGCCTATATATGTATTTGAAGATTATCTTCACATTATTGCAGTAGGATTACCGATTGCCAATCATGATAATAACCAGCATCAACAAAATGAGAATATACGGGTAGGTCACTTATGGCGAGCCATTGAAACCTTTGCTGCCGTGACTTTGATGGAATAATTCCCTTTGTATTTATTTACATCATTTTCCCTAAAATTTTTTCTTTTTTTTGATTACGAAATAAAAAATATTTTGAATTTATTTTACTAATTTTAAACCTGAAAGAAAGATATAAAAAGTACTTTAAGATTCAAAAGATAGAATTTTTGAAGGTCTTTTTTTTTATTGTAATTGGGTATAAAATAATTTATAATAATGTAAAACGCGAAAAAGGACGAAAATGGATTCGAAAAAAATTATAGAATCACTTCAATTACCGACATTGTCGAGAACGCTTCTCGAGATCATCGAAGTGGAAAAGAAAAACTCCATTACCATCCTCGAAGATATCAGGAAGACAATTGAAAAAGACCCGCTCCTTTCCGCTCATATTCTAAAAGTTGCCAATTCTCCGCTTTATGGATTCTCAAGGAAAGTACGTTCCATATCTCATGCAATTGGATTATTGGGTTTACGAAAAATAAAATCACTGGCGTTTTCATTTTCCATTTTTGATTTTTTAAAGAAGGTAGATTATAAACCTGTATACGGTGGAACTTTCAATTTAATTTTGAAAAAATCCCTACTAATTTCTGCATGTTCTACAATATTAGCAAAAAAAACACGCTATATTGATCCGGAGGAACTATATATTTCTGCTCTTCTTTCGGAAATTGGCCAGATAATCTTTTTTCTTCATACTTCCAACCAGTACTGTGAAATATATAGTGTTCAGGACAAAAAGCTAA
>JAKAGC010000711.1 GCA_021817755.1 Acidobacteriota bacterium
ATTGAGTCTCGAGATACTTTGCAGTATGAATAAACCGGCAAAAAACAACAGGTCTGAAATCTTCATCGAGAAGGGATTTAATAATTTCAATTCCTTTCTTGAGTTTAAAATCATGTGTACCTTGTAATTCTTCGGCATCACGAGCCATTTTCTGGAGTCTTTTATGAATAGGCGAATCGAGATCATCCTGGGTTTGGACACCGGGTGTAATATCGGAGTTATCGGTTGCTTCATCCTGGATCAAATCCATAACGGAATGCTTCCCGATTTCATCGGCATCTTCTATAGTTAGAGAATCGGCAGAAGCAGCGCGCATTTTCAATGCAGAAGCAGCAGCGGCAGGACTGGAAGCAAGGGCACGCAAAAGAGCAAGCGCAGACCACCAACGGACACGTTGTTTTAGCTTTCCTCCCTGTTCATCTTGCACACTCTCCTTCACATAATCGATTATACGGCGAAATAAAGCTTGATAAGGATCAGCAAGGGAATAGGTCTCTTCTGAAGAGACGCGTTCAGGAAAAGGAGTCAATGCATCGAGATAAGATTTTATATCTTCTCTTCTACGCTGAACCATATATTTTGAGAGTTTACGGAGTTCTTTTTCATGCTGGGAATGAGTCATATCAGTTGAAAATTCTGTAAAATCAGGATGAAGAAACCCGATAAGAGAACGGAATGCGTTTTCATTTCCACTATGAGGAGTAGCGGTTAAAAATAACATATGGCGTTGGGAAGATTCGGCAAGACCTTTAATAAGCTGGTGACGCTGCTGCCTTCCCCTTCCGCCTGCATTGGCAAACGCGCAGGTATGGGCTTCATCGACAATAACAAGTTCAGGGCATGTACGCATAAAATCATCGCGTCTGCGATCGACTTTAATAAAATCAAGCGATACGACAACAAAAGGAAATAAATCGAACAAGGTTTGACCGGGTTGGCAATCCCGTTCAAGCCGTGCGGCAGAACCCGCAGTAATGGGCTGTGCTTCAATATTGAATTTATCGAGCAATTCGACCCGCCATTGATCGACAAGATGAGGAGGGCAAATGACAGCGAGCCTCCGGCATATGCCACGATCGAGCAATTCGCGTGCGACAACCCCGGCCTCTATGGTTTTTCCTACACCGACATCATCGGCAATAAGTAAACGAACGGGATTAAGTTTTAAGGCCATTAAAAGAGGGACCAATTGATAAGGTCTTAAATCAACACCTAACTTTGCGAAAGAACGAAACGGGCCGGCACCGGAACGAAAGCCGAGACGAATGGCATGACGTAATAAACGGCAAGACCTGAAATCACCACTCTGCGAGGGGTCGGGAAGCTGAAAACTGGCAGATTCGATTTTCTCAAGAGGAACATAAATACCTGTGGTTTCATCAGAGGAACCACCCAAAGGACGAAGAATAAGTAGTTCATTGGAAGAATCGGGAAGCACAACCCACTCGCGTCCCCGCGCACGAACCAGAGACCCTGGTTCAAACTGTAGCTTAGTCATTAGTCACCCTCTAAAAATAAATTAAGAAATATTATAGCATATTTTCTGCCCACGAATTGAACGAATTAAACGAATTGTTAAAGATTATTTTTTAACCACAGATTGGAATGAGTGGTTTCCCTGCCCACGAATTGAACGAATTAAACGAAAATTTAAAAGATTTTTTTAACCACTGATTATTTAGATTTCACTGATTATGTTGATTTTAACCGTAGATGGGTTGAGTTTTTCCAATTTACTGCCTACGAATTGAACGAATTAGACGAATTTATTAAAAGATTTTTTTTTACTACACTGGGTTTCAACTTATGTAGAATTTGGAAAACAGATTGCCTTCACTTACTTATCCAGGGAAAATAATAAAATGTTTATATTAAATGTTGACTTTTAGATTCAAATTATCATACTATATTCATGGAGAAAATTTAAATGGAGGTGAAGATGAAAAGATCAACACTACTGGGGATAATAGTAATATGTTTACTATTAAATTTTAGTTTTTTTAACTTTGGTCAGAAAATGCAGGTTTGTACGATCAACATCGATAAAAAGGAGATGCCCGATAGCCTACCTTTTGACACAGAATTTGTTATCAGGCTGATATCTGCAAATAAAGTTTTCAAATATGTTGAAATTACTCTAATTGATCCTGAAAATATTGAAAAAAAATATAAAATGAATAGCAAGTACGAGGTATCATTGGCGGACGTTTTAATGCCACCATTAAAAAGTAATCAGAAATACCAGTTACAAATATTAATTTCTTCAAAATTGGATGAGGCTAACCTTGATAAGATTAGAACATTACTGAGAGATGAAATTAAAAAAGTATTGGATGAGACATTTAAATCTAAAAACGAAATAAATGAACGGATCAAAGAGATTGAAAAAAAAATTCCGGAAATTTTAAAAAAAGAAGAATTTAAAAAAATTGTTAAAGATGTTTCTGTAGGCTCAATTTTGTCCGATGTTGCTATTAATAGAGTTATGGAAAACCCTTTATTTCAATATAGAATTAATGATATTCTAACGTTAATGGATGCCACAAATGCCAATGATATTATTAAAGAAATAGAAGGATATTATGAAGAAGTTAAAAATAAATTCAAAAATATTAATGAACAGACCGCCTATCGTTTATCTCAATTTAATATCAACACGACAAATCTTGAATTGTTACAGGGTCAGAATTTATTTCAAAAATTACTTCAAATTATTAAGGATAATCCGGATCTAATTAGTCGGATAGCAAAAGGTCAATGTACTCTCAAAAATGTTTACGACGAAGCCGGTAGCACAGCCAATGCTGCTAACAGTACCAAAATTGATACCCCAGCACCTAAAGAAAACCTATTTGATTTAAAAAATAAAATGGAGAAACAAAAGACTTGCTATGCGAATCTAACGAATGAAATCGAATTAATCCGGAAGTTTCTTTCCCGGGCATTATATTTACTGAATCATCAAAATAA
>JAKAGC010000712.1 GCA_021817755.1 Acidobacteriota bacterium
ATTGTGGATGAATTCTCCATGGTGGATTTTTTTATTTTTTACTCCCTATTGAAAGCTATTTCACAACATACGCGTTTGATTATTATCGGTGACAAAGATCAATTACCTTCGGTTGGTCCGGGGAATGTTTTGCGTGATATTATCAATTGCGGGTATTTCAAGATAATCTATCTGAATAGAAATTTCCGGCAGAATGAAGACAGCTTGATTATTGAAAATGCGTACCGCATCAACAGTGGGGAAGAACTTATTATCAAACCCTACTCCGATACCCTTGATTTTGTATTTATTCCAGTGGCAAATGAATCCCAGGCCATGAAAAAAGTTCTTGGAATAATCGAATATTACAAAAACGATTATAATTACAATTCGGCGGATTATCAAGTACTTGTTCCAATGTATAGAGGCGATTCGGGGATCGATAATCTCAATCATCAAGTTCAACAGCAATTCAATATGGAACCTATGCTGGTGAAAAAAGAAAAAATCGCATTCAAACGTTGGGATAAAGTGATGCAATTGAAGAATAATTATGAAAAGGAAATATTCAATGGGGAGCAAGGGGTAATCTGCGATTATAATCACGATAAAAATATGCTGCTCGTCGATTTTGATGGAAATTATATCCAATACGGCATGGAAGAACTCGATGAGCTAACCCTTTCTTATGCGGTTTCCGTTCATAAAGCACAGGGTTCCGAATATGAAATGTTAATCCTGGTGTTACTTCCTACCCATTATATTATGCTTAACAGGGAACTTTTTTATACTGCTGTTACGCGTGCGAAAAAGAAGATATTTTTGATTTCCGATAAGGAAACCGTTAATACTGCGATTGCCAATTCGAGACCTTCTGAAAGGAAAACACTTCTCCCTTTCCGTTTAAAAGATGTTTTTGAAAAATCGTAGCTTATAGAATTTTATTCGGCGGTTACCTGTTCCTGTTTTTTCGATCTGAATAGATAGTTTCGTGGAAGAGGTTCGAATCCTTCTCCGTAAACCTGGCAGACATCCTGGATAATTACAAAAGCTTTTTCGTCGTTTGCAGCGATCAGTCTTCTAACTTCAGGGATATGTTTACGGGGGACAACGGTTGTAAGCATGTATCGATCAACGCCTGTATAGGCTCCGATTCCTTTGAAAATTGTCATTCCGCGATTCAGGTTATCCAGGATAGCTGTTTTGATTTTTTCCGGTTCGTCAGTGATAATCATAACGCGTTGGCTTGCCTGGATACCTTCCATAACCATATCGATGACTTTGATTTCAACGAAAATGAATATTAGCGAATACATGATCTGACCGATTGAAATAAACACCAATGTGGCTGTTCCCAAAACGATCATATCGATGATAACCAGGGTTTTACTGATGGAGATGCGTTTGGTTCGCCATAGGATTTGAGCGAGTGCATCCGCACCTCCAGTAGAGGCACCGGAAAAATAGATTAATCCGAGTCCTATCCCGACAATAACTCCACCGTACAAGGCAACCAGCAGCATATCATTGGGAAGCGTTACCAGTTTGGAAACCTTCAATAACTGGAAGAAATCGATAAGTGAATTCATAAGGAGCATGGCATAGATGGAACGGGCACCGAAACTTTTTCCCAATATTCGAGTAGCAACTATAAATACAAATGCGGTTAATACGATGGATGTTAAACCGACGATTGGGAGTCCTGTTAAGCGTTGGGCAATAATACCTATACCTGTTACTCCACCCTCCACCATCTTCTGGGGCAAGATAAATATGACATACCCGAGGGCCGAAAGAATCGACCCTACGGTAATGAGTATCCAGGGCCATATTCTGGATAAAATGTTTTTTATTGAACTACTATTTTTCATATTATTTCCGGTTTATATATTTTAATATTTTTTTTATTGAGATTAGTTTCTCAACGTAAATACCGCATTGCCTGCATCAGCGATATTGGTTGTATTTTCTGTAACTTTTACTGTATAACTGGTGCCGGAATTCACCGCACCTTCGATGCAGAACCCTGCAATCCAATTATAAGAACCAGTACCCGGAGTTATATTACGGGCGATTGTTCCCCAAAATACCCCATTTTTCAAAAGAGTTATTGTTACAGGATTGGTTATCCCGATTTCATTCCAGGTTATCGTATAAGTGGATCCGATTTTCCAGCTTTCTCCTCCATTTGGAGATGTAACAGTTATAGCTGCGATTGTAAAGGGTGCGTTACTGGAATCTATAATATTGCTTCCAATCTCTTTAATTTTAATCGTGTATCCTGTACCGGCGAGAGCTGTTCCTCCGATATAATCACCGATGCGCCAGGAGTAAGTTCCCTGGTTATTGGGGATATTATTGGCAATTGTTCCAATCAGTGTTTCATTTTGCCAGAGTGTAATCTTAACATTATATGTCAAACCGACTGCATTCCAGGTTATATTTGTTGTAAGGCCCAGTCCAAGGTTTTCACCTCCATTGGGTGAAGTAACGGAGAGGGCTAATATAGAAAAGGGGGCATCGCTGGAATCTGAATAGTTTGAACCGGTTTCTTTAATTTTAATAGTATAATCCGTTCCCGGTTCTGCCGTTCCTCCGATGTATTGTCCCACTGTCCAGGTATATGAACCTGAATTAGCAGGCACATTGGATGCAATAACTCCCAATGATACGCCACCTTTCCATAGAGTAATTTTAACGGGGTTTGTAATTCCGAGGGCATTCCAGGTAATATTATATGCGGAATCTCCGGATAATCTTTCTGCTCCATTGGGTGCAGTAACAGTAATGGAAGGTGGAAGAAAAATAGAAACTTCCTCGCTGTCTTCACTATCTACAGTATTTAAATTATTTACATTTGGATCAGTTCGAGTGCTGATTACAAAATAATACCAGGAATTTGCAGTTAATCCGGTTACATTTAATGTTTCTGTATGTTTATCGGCAGTTGAGCTAAAATAGGTATAAGGCCCGCCTTGGGAGGTAGAG
>JAKAGC010000713.1 GCA_021817755.1 Acidobacteriota bacterium
TATCGCTTGCGTTTCGGGTTCAGAAAAAGGAGTACTGCCACGGTAAACTTCGCTCCATGTATCGGGGCTGGAACCTTCATCATCATATCCCCACATGTATCCATAATTCCTATTGGTATCTATTCCCCAGGTTAAATCACCGTTGTATTTTCTATTCTTTCGCCATAATCGATAAGTATGTATAGAGAATTCAAGGCCGTCCGGATTTTGGATGGGAATTATATAAATCTGAGAATTATTGATCGTCTGCTTTATCAAATCATTATTACTATAATTCTGGGCGAGGTATTGGGCAAATAAAAGAGGAATTTCTACTGATATCCATTCTCTGGCATGGTGACAACCGATAATGTAAATATTGGGTTCGTCTTCTTCAACACTGACGTTATCGCTGATTTTGATTGCCTGGATTTCTCTTCCTTCTACGGTTTGACCTAATTTGACGACTTTTGCAATAGAAGGATAGGTATTTTGAAGCTCTGTGAGCATAGTATTGGTTTCGCTATAACTATGAAATGCACCATTGATATCTCCTGAGGTAGCATATGCATCAAATGGGATTGAAATTTTGCGAATATACTCGGTGGCATTTTCTTTTGATAGTATTTTAATACCTGATTTTTCAATGGTTTCTAATTGAGATGTTTGCACCAGGAAATATGCATTATTTCCCTCAATATACAATCTGTCCAGGGGAGGATTACTTTTAAGATACTCCCTGTATTGTATAAGGGTGATTTGAATTACATAATCGGGATAATCACTATGTAGATTATTTGAAATAGTTGGGGTTAGGGGTTCTTGTGCGTTTAATATAATTGGTGTTGAAAGTATGGTGAAAATAAAAAATAGAATTAAGAAACTAAGAAAATGTTTACTGATTTTGCTATGTTGAAAGAATAAGGTATTTCTCTTTATCATTGTTTACTCCCTAAAGATATTTGCATCGTGGTATTAAAAACCCAATGGGATTGTTTAATTCCAGTGTATTGTCCATTTGTATAAAATCCGCCTATATCAGCCGAGTATTTTCCAATCTGTGTTCCTATCCCGGCAGAAATTCCATTAAGTGTAACAGAGGGATTTTTTACAGGTTGGGGATCTCTTCGGTATCCGAGCCGGAGAAAATAATTTTTATTCCCATTGTATATTCCCCATTGCATAGCGAGAGCGAATATAAGAGTGTTTCTCATTTGCCTGGGGAGAAATTGGGAATAGAACTCATATTTGTAAGTAGACCAGGCAACATACATTAATTCTGCACCTACCGTTAATCTATATTCCCCGGGGTTAAACGGAGCTGGAAGAAAACCGGCTGTTGTCCCGATTGAGATACGAGCGGGTGTGTATAATGAATCATTACTTTTTAAATCTTTTATTTCAATTCGTGTCTGGGGGCTTATAAATACGCGGTTTAATGTACAATTAGATTGGCCGCGGAGTGGATAAACAAGGGATGCGGCTATTTTCCACGAGGGTAATAATTGAATTGCTGCCCCAATAGTAGGAATTAATGTATGCATTCGGTGTTTTTCCGATTGAGTAAAAGTGAAAGGGTAACCGCTGTATATTTCATCCAGGTATACATTTCTTGTACCGAGAAGATATTCGAGTTTAAGTCCGATTTGAACATTTTTTAATAAATGGAAAGCAGTTGCTGCAAAAAAGGAGTGCTGGATTCCTGAAAATTCTCCTTTATAGCTGTAATAGGTTTCATTGTAGTTATATGAAGGTAATTCAAGAGTATTGGGAGTATACCAACCTGTAGCAAATATAATTGACTTGATTGGAATAGTTATGCAGAGACTACTCACATTGCTTTTGGTTTCACTCTGGTTATGGATATCGATAAGTGGTCCCTGATTCATCCCCCAGTATTGAAATGCTTCATACCTACTGACATTCCAGGAACCGGAAACCTTTATGGATGGATCGAAAGGGATAAGAGCAGGGTTGGAGATTACAGCAAGACCGGGAGATGCCATAAGTGAAATCCCAGCAGAACCGAGTAATCTGGCATCAAAAATTGATATACCATTCCAGCTTATGGAGGGTGATTCTTCTTTGTGATAATCGAATGATTGTGCCCATTGAATATTGTAAATAGCCAAAAATAAAATAACGAGGATAAGAAATATTTTTAATATTTTAATATTTAACATTCTAAAATCCTCCTAAAACACTATTATAATCTTAATGTCTTTATTTCACAAGTAGAATTCAATCAAATATTATAGAATTTAAGGAAGAAATGAGTGAATAGCCTAAAAGTTGGATGAATTCTCTTGGTTGGCTGGAAATATTTTTAATATTTGAATTCAAGATGAAGATGATTAAATTGTATTAGGTAGGAAAAATTACATAAAATTTTAGGGAGGTCCAGGAACCCCTTTTATAAAAGGGGTTCCTGGTTAAAAATCTATTTGGTTTCAATTCCTTTTTCTTTGGCTTTCTTTTCTTCTATGATTTCGAGTTCAAGGGATTTTGGTAGTGGTTCATACTGTAGGAATTCCATTGAATAGTTGGCTCTTCCGCTGGAGAGAGTACGTAATGAAGATGCATACCCGAACATTTCCATAAGAGGAACTTTTCCGCTGAGTTTTTGAGAGCCTTTTCTGTGACGACGCATGTTATCGATGTGCCCACGCCTGCGGTTAATATCGCCGATAATTTCTCCCATGTACTCATCGGGGGTATTAATTTCAATTTTCATAATCGGTTCGAGTAGAATGGATGAATCTTTTCTAATACCATCTTTAAGAGCGATTTCGGTACAGGTACGGAATGCCATTTCTGAGGAGTCGACTTCATGGTAACTACCGTCGATGAGGGTAAATTTGAGGTCAACCATAGGATATCCGGCAAGGATACCTTTTTCCATCGTATGCATAAAACCTTTTTCAATGGCGGGGATATATTCTTTGGGAATGCTTCCACCTTTAATATGGTTGATGAATTCGAGTCCG
>JAKAGC010000714.1 GCA_021817755.1 Acidobacteriota bacterium
CTTCACCTTTTTTTGTAAGAATAATTATGTCGTCAGCAACTAATCTATGACCACGTTCGATTAAATCCAAAGCAACTTCGCTCTTCCCTATCCCGGATTTTCCAACGAAAAGCATTCCTACTCCGTATACATCTACAAATGAACCATGGACAGAAATTCTTGGTGCGAATTGATCGTCAAGAAAATCGCCTACAAGATAAATTAATTTTGTAGTTGCAAATTCAGAACTGAAAAGTGGAATGTGATGAGAATTAGCTAGTTCAATTAACAAAGGAAAAGGTGCATTGTTATCTGTTAAAATAATGCACGGAATATTAAATGAGAATAGTCTGTCCAGCGTCTCTCGCTGAGCTGCTTCGTTTAATTGAGCCAGATACCTCATCTCGGTGTTGCCAAAAACCTGCACACGCGAATAGGTAAATAGATCAACGAAGCCCGCTAATGCAAGCCCAGGACGATAAAGATTCTGGTCATGAATTTTTTTTCCGAAGCCGGATTTATCAGAGTGAAGCTTTATCTTAAACTTATCTTTAATGGAATCATAAAGAAATTCCACTGTGATATA
Organism: Acidobacteriota bacterium; assembly: GCA_021817755.1. Classification (GTDB taxonomy): domain Bacteria; phylum Acidobacteriota; class Aminicenantia; order UBA2199; family UBA2199; genus JAKAGC01. The sequence continues at coordinate 566 of JAKAGC010000714.1, forward strand.
TTCTTTTCTTGAAATTGATTTTTGGTCAATTTTCATTTTTTGATTCGCGTAGTTGTCTTTTTTGATTTCATTTTTTTTAATTGGCTTGCTAATTTTTCAACTGAGGAACCAATGGATTTCTTAAAATCATCACTAGATTCTGTTGCAGTTAAAGTTTGTCCCGGTACTTTCAAAATTATTTCAGCACTTTTAATGCTTATGTTTGAATTCAAGTAACTTAGGATTACGTCAACGTCCAAAATATTATCGTAAAATTTATTAAGCGAATCAACTTCCGCATTAATAAATTCTTTTAAAGTATCATGTGCTTTGAATTTCCTAGCTGTAATTGTTACGTTCATAGTTACCTCTCCTAATCAAGATTTTGGATGTGCTTTTTTATATGTTTGTTTAAGTCGTTCAATACTTACATGAGTATAAATTTGAGTTGTAGAAAGATTTTCATGACCAAGTATTTCCTTTACCGCTCGCAAATCTGCTCCTTTATCCAGCATATGAGTTGCTGCACTGTGCCTTAAAATATGCGGACTTTTTTTCTTAATGTCTGTTACCTTGGACAAATATTTGAATACAATTCTGTGAACGAAACGGGTATAAAGCCTCTTCCCTTCCTTATCGGTAAGAAGCGCTGAGTTCACATTGGGCTTTGTCTTTCCTTTCATATAATCTAAAATCACCGGTAAAGATTTATCTCCGACCGGAACAATTCGCATCTTATTCCCTTTACCTGTTATCCGAACAATCTTCTCTTTCAAATCTAAATCAATAATATTTAAACTGCAAAGCTCGGACACACGCAAAGCGCAACCATAAAGAAGCTCAAAAATGACTTTGACTAATGCAGGGTTTTTGTCTTCTTCATCAGCAAGTTCATAAATTTTCAGTATCAAATCTGTAGAAACAATTTCAGGAAGTTTCCTTTGAGATTTCGGATTCGAAATTATTGCCGCCGGGTTTGATTCGATATAATTCCGCTGATAAGAAAATTTAAACAATCCACGCAAAGTAGAAAGCTTTCGCGAAATAGATTTTTTGTCAAGATTATTCTCATTCAGCGTCATCAAGAAAGATTTAATGAATTTTTCTGTTATACAGGATATTTCAACTTTAGAATTGTCTTCACAATATCTAATAAAATCATTTAAATCTTCAGAATAAGATTTTACAGTGTTTGGCGAGTAACGCTTAACATTTTTCAATTCTTCCAGATATTCTTCGACAGTTTGGTCGATGTTCATTAATCTTCTTCTACTTGTTCGACTTCTTCAACTAAGGATTCTTCGCTGCACTTTGGGCATTTCAAATAATTGCCTTTTTTAACAGAATACCTTTGTTCCATGTAGTCAGAATCGCCATTGACACAGGCTTGCGGAACAGGCTTGTACCAGCTTACAAAATCGCAATTGGGGAATCTTGAGCACCCATAAAATAATTTTCCACGTTTTGATTTTCTTTCAACTACTTCGCCTTCGCCGCATTTCGGACACTTAACGCCAAGCGTAATATTTTTTACGTAATCACAATCGGGATACCTTTCACATCCGATAAACCTGCCGAACTTTCCATTCCGGAAAACAAGTCTTGAGCCGCATTTTTCACAGGTTTCGCCTGTATATTCTGGCTCCTGGTTCTGTGCAAAAACATCTTTGAATGATTTTATATTTTTGCATTCCGGATAATTGCTGCAAGCCAGATATCTTCCGAATCTTCCAACTTTGATTATCATTTCACCGCCGCATTGATCGCATATAATCTTCTCAACGTTGTTTTCAACTTTTTTCAGCGATTCAGAAAATGGTCCATAAAAATCATTCAATACCTTCACATAACCATTTTCACCTTGTGCAATTTGGTCAAGTTCATTTTCCATCGACGCAGTGAAATCTTCGTTAATTATTCTTGGGAAATTCTTAACCAAAATAACATTTACTTCCCTGCCTAGTTTTGTAGGAAATAATTTTCTATCCTCCAGATTTACGTACTTTCTATCCTGGATTGTTCCAACGATTAGTGAATATGTACTAGGTCTGCCAATGCCACGGCTTTCTAATTCCTTTATCAAGGAACTTTCTGCAAATCTTGCCGGCGGCTTTGTGAAATGCTGTGTCTTTTGTAAGTCTTCTAAACTTAGTTCATTTCCTTTTTCAAGACCAACCGGAATGCTATCATTCCTGTATTCTTCTTTCTCCTCGGCATTTTCTTTCTTTTCTAAAATTTCTTCATATATTTTTAAGAAACCGTTAAACTTAACGGCAGTGCCAAATGCTTTGAATAAAAACTCATCTGCAGAAATTTCAATTACAGTCGTTTCCACAAATGCCGGATTCATCTGGGAAGCGATGAATCGGTTCCAGATTAATTCATATAGTTTGAAGGATTTGTTATCCAGAAATTGTTTAA
>JAKAGC010000051.1 GCA_021817755.1 Acidobacteriota bacterium
GATCTCAGTAATGGGACCGGACGGAGCAGTTAATATCATTTTCCGTAAAGAAATCGCAGAAGCCGAAGATCCGGCATCAAAACGAGAAGAATTAATCAAAAACTATAAAGAAAAATTTGCGAATCCTTATGCTGCTGCAGCAAGGGGTTATTTAGATGATGTAATCGAACCGGCAGAAACCCGTCCTCGACTCATCGATGCACTTCGAATGCTTAATAATAAACGGGATTCAAACCCTCCCAAAAAACATTGTAACCTTCCACTTTAGGGAATGTAAAAGGAGAATCATATGTTCAGTAAAACCTCCATAGAAGAATTAGCCAACGTGCTGACCGAGCCCTATAAACACTTGGAATTAGGGCAGGTGAACGATCATGCTGTGTATGTCGTCCGCTTCATCGGAGAATTCCCTTTCCATCGTCACATCCAGGATGAACTCTATTTTGTCGTGGAAGGTGAGGTCACATTGGAATTCACCAATCTTACCCCTATTACTTTAAAAGCCAACGAAAGTACGGTGGTGCGCGCTTATACAACTCATAAATGCTATGCTGAAAATGCATTGGTACTTCTCTTTAAACCGAAAGAGATGATTGCATCGCCCGCCGATATCGAATGAGGAACCAGATGGATAAAAAACCTGTTATGATATGTGAAACTGTTTTGCGGGATGCCCATCAATCGTTACTGGCTACCCGGATGCGCACGGAAGATATGCTGCTTGTGGCTCAAAGACTGGATAAAATCGGTTATTGGTCGGTCGAGATGTGGGGCGGCGCGACATTTGACAGTGCAATGCGCTTTCTCGGTGAAGACCCCTGGGAACGGCTTCGAGTTCTTCGCAGGCATATGCCGAACTCAAGACTCCAAATGCTACTACGCGGGCAAAACCTGGTGGGTTACAAGCATTACCCGGATGATATTGTGGAACGTTTTGTCGTTGCCTCCCGAAGAAACGGTATAGACGTTTTCAGAATTTTCGATGCTTTGAATGATATACGCAACATGGAATATGCAATGAAAATTGCGAAACGTGAGGGTGCACATGTTCAGGCAACAATCAGTTATACTATCAGCCCTGTTCATGATATTCCTAGTTTTGTTCAAATGGGACGAGACCTTGCGGAACGTGGTGCAGATTCGATTTGTATTAAAGACATGGCTGGCCTTATCACTCCCTATGCAGCTTATGAACTTGTTTCCGCTCTTAAAAAAGATCCGGGTTTACCGGTGCAACTTCACACTCATTATACCAGCGGTATGGGAACTGCGGCTCTTCTTAAAGCTGTAGAAGCTGGAGTAGATGTCATCGATACGGCTATCTCTTCCATGGCTTTATCCACATCGCAACCTCCTACGGAAACACTTGTTGCATGCCTCCGTGGAACAGAACGGGATACCAATCTTAATTTAAAAGAAATCGCAGATATGGCGAGAACCCTTTCGGATGTCAGGCAAAAGTACGCGAGTTTTGAAGCGGGTATTGCAGCCGTAGATGTTAATGTTCTCCAATTTCAGGTACCAGGTGGAATGCTCTCTAACCTTGTGAGCCAACTCCGCCAGCAAGGAGCGATCGATCGTTATTACGATGTTCTGGATGAAATTCCAAGAGTACGTGCCGATCTGGGGTATCCCCCACTGGTTACGCCTTCGAGTCAGATTGTGGGAACACAGGCAACATTAAATATCGTTATGAATGAACGGTATAAAATTATCCCGGAAGAAGTCAAACAATATGTTCGTGGATACTATGGAAAACCTCCTGCCGCTATTAACCCTGAAGTACAAAAAAAAGCTATCGGAGATGAATCGCCAATTACCTGTCGCCCTGCTGAAATGCTAAGTCCTGGATGGGAAAAAGCAAAAGAAGAAATAGGCCCTCTTGCTAAATCAGAAGAAGATGTCCTTTCATATGCACTGTTCCCTCAAATTGCCAAACCATTTCTTGAACGCCGTTCCAAAGGTATGGGCGGGAAAGAAGAAGTAGCAGCGGCAATAGGAGCAATGCTGGTAGATCAACAAGAGAAAAAAGAATCGATATCAAAATCGACTGAAAAACAAATACCTTGTGGTGTTTGGAAGATGCCCTATAGAGCAAACATCGGATTGGGAGGCTGGAGATGAGTAAAAAATTCAAACTGATCCTCGAAGGTGTACCTTATGAAGTGGAACGAAGAGGAGAGTTAATGGTAGTTAACGGACAAGAGATTCCTTTTTCCATCAATAAGAATACGGTAACGGTATCGAGTACTCCGCACACAATCGAGATAAAAGGAAACAAGGCGGTTGTAAATGGATTTGCTTACTCATACGAAGCCCAAGGTCTGGAAGAACCCAAACCCGGTAAGCGTCATAAAGCGACGAATGCTGCTGCAGAAAAATCGGGTGCAATCACTGCAATCATGCCTGGTTTGATAATCAAGATTCTTAAAAAAGAAGGACAAAAAGTAGAGGCAGGCGAAACAATCATTATCCTTGAAGCGATGAAAATGCAGAACGAACTTCAGGCAAAGTCATCGGGAACCTTGAAACAAATTATGGTAAAAGAAGGAGAATCGGTTGAAATACGCCAGGTATTGGCAGTGATTGAATAATAATTAGTTTTTATTATATAAGGGGCGCATTTGACGCCCCTTTTTTTTTAATATTCAAATTGTACAGTAATGATCAAACTAATAGAATGTTAGAATATCCTTTTTAAAGAGTTATCCTATTTTATTTCCACATTCACCGCAGAATCGTGACGTCGCATTATTTTTGGCTCCGCACTTCGGACATTCTACCAATGCAGTAGAAGCGCCGCAATTATTACAGAATTTTCCCTCTCCTGCAGGTTTCCCACATTGAGGGCAAATCGTTTGTTTCGTTTCAATTTCACCTGTAAATACTTTAGTTTTTTGTGCTTTTTCGCGGATATCCTCTACCATCTTTTCAGCTTTCGCGGCTGCAACTTCCACAGCCATACGGGGAGCATCTTCGACACACAATCCTTCCTGCTCATTCCAGTCATTTTCACATACCCATTTTTTACAACGGGGACAGCGAATAAAATGTTCTTTGGCTTCATTTTGAGCCAATTCGAACGAATGATCGTGTTCCTTCTGCCATTCGGGAGACATTCCATGAAACCGTTCAGAAAGAATATCCGCTCCGCGTTCGGCATGATATCCCACATTACTACTCCCCAGAATTGAGGCTCCCAGCGAAATGGCTCTGCCTATCCCTTTAAAAAAACTCCCTTTTTTAAAGGTTGAGGATTCGTGAAAATGGGTTTTATACCCTTCACGGCACAGATCGCAATAGAAAGTAAACTGGAATCCTGCTTCCGTGCTATTATCTTCAAAATTATCCGTAAAAGCTTGCATCGTCATCCGTCTTTCTCCTTTATAATTTAATCTATTCTTTTAATTAAAACCATTTCTTTTTCTTTTCTTTGGCATTGGGGTCGGTATATGTCAGAGTAGTACCGCAAAATTCACATTGCCCGGAAAAAAATGTCGTTTTCCCGCATTTTGGACATAATGTTTGTAACTCCAAACCGCAATGGCTGCATACTTTCCAACCGTACTCAATAGGACTTGCGCACTTAACACACCGAAGCGATCCAACAGGAGATATTCTTCCGCAAAAAGGACAAAAATTCGCATCATTCTCTACTAATTTGCCACAATAGCGGCATGGATGTTTGTAACCGGGCATTTCTTATCCTCCTTTTTCCCATTTGTCGCTATCTTTCTGAGAGGTAGTGTTGAATTTTAATAAATCCATCGTATCATTCCGCCATTGGTCCGGCGCACGATGCATGACTCTCCCAATAAATAAACTCCGCAAATACCTTAATTCAGGGAGACGTTTTATTGCATATTTGTACTTTATATTTTTAGGTTCCGATAATTTTTTTTCATCCATATAAATAGGCTCTCGCCTGAAATTAATTTCCTGCATGGACCGGTTGAAAGAAAATATAAACTCATCAAAAGCACTGGTAATCACTCCTTTATCTTTAGTAGAAGCAAATGTTTCCCTTCCAGTAATCCTGAAAAAATAAGTGGCTTTCCCTTCTTGTTTCAAGACCTCTTCACTTTCTTCCGAATTATCAGCTTCGACAGGTTCGACTGTTTCAATGGACTCTTCTTCAGTATTTTCTTCAATTAAGGATGGATCTTTCGTTTTAATTACCCCTGCTTCCATAACCACAACATTGCCGGGCTATCCGGGTTTATTCCTGAAAATAGGAACGAGCAGCCATAGATAATCATTATTCATTCCTCCCATTAACCCTCTTTTAAACCCAATAGTCAACTTTTCTTTATTTCCCAGGGAACGCAAGTACTGGTAAGTATCCCATAATGGAGAAAGAGCAATCTGCTCTTCCAAATCAGACCATAATGTACTGGATATATCTTCAATATCCTTCCGGCGTGCTACTTTTCCCTCTTTCATCAATGTGGAAAGTTTTCTAATAATAGTTGAATCGGATTTGGGAAGCATCTCACTCAAGAAAACCTGTGTTTTCTGCGATAATTTATTCATAATCTCGGAAAGTACTTTTTTAAATGGATCCAGTTGACATCCAAGCCTTGACATAATCAATTTTTCTCCTGAATCCATCATTATTACAATACTATAATCTTCCAACTGGATTTCTTTGAGGTTTCCTACTGGGAAACGCAGAATTTCACCTTTAACAGGGATTACAACCAAAGAGGTTTCAAATATACGGGATTCACATTTTCCTGATCGCAGTTTCTCCCCTTTCTGATTAAAATACGAAAAATCTCCTTCTATATCCCTTTTCTTAACTTTTTCCTTAACTAACATATCCTGCAAAATTAATTCATTACGGGCTTTACTTAATTCCCTGTAAAAATCCTCATACTTAAACCCAACATGGGATAAGTTAAGTCGTTCGTTTTGAAAAAGGTCGAGATTCAATCGGTACTCGCCTTCATCGATTTCCACAATTTCACGAAAGGGGTATATAAGCACATCTCCGGATTCAGTAAAAAGAGACAATTTCTCTTTCCCAACCTGTGCTCTCGCTTTTCCTTTTGAAATTTCTATTCCTTCCCTATCTATTAGAATAAAGGACAGCGGGCATTCGAAAGCAGTTATATTTTTTTCTTCTGTCATAAGAATAATTTATAATCTATCTCACACTTAAAGTCAAGAAGCAAAACAAAAAACCGGGTAATTATATGTTCGAAATTTCTTTCAAATGGGGTATTTTTTATTTTTTGAGAAAAACATACCTAATAACAATTTTAACGATTCGATTTTTTTGAAAAGCCGCATATAAATATGCCGTCTTAAAGGAGCATTCTTTGTAATTATAAAATTATATTAATTTCTCGATTACCCGTATCCTGATATTCGATAGAGCCTACTGTATTTCTACATTGACGCAATAAATATCTGCACTTCCATTCCTAACATCTGCAATTCAATTTTTCGTTTCTGCACTTCCATTCCCAGTATCTGCAATTCAATTTTTCGCATCTGCACTTCCATTCCCTGCATCTGCAATCCTATTTTTCGTATCTGCACTCCCATTCCCTACATCTGCAATCCTATTTTTCGTATCTGCAATCCCATTCCCTACATCTGCAATTCAATTTTTTTCTACTGCACTTCCATTCCCTGCATCTGCAATCCTATTTTTCGTATCTGCAATCCAATTTTATACTTTTGCACTTATGTTCCGAGCATCTGCAATTGAATTTTATTAATCAGTTGTGGTTATATTTTCAACCGCTGACCAATTAATTGCATCTGCGCTTGTATTCTTCACATCTGAAATGCAACATATTAATTCTTCTTTAGCATCAACACCTAGTGCATGGATGAATTGTTTATTGATTTTAATGGAAAAAACAAATAAAATATTTACAATTTAATCGCAATACATTTTCTGTGTCGAAACCATCATAAAAATTTTACTTTAACACTCTTTCATTATACTTTTCATATACAGAATACCTTTAATTAAAGGAAATCCACTGCCGTTTTTTCCCTCAAATCATTGACAAATACTCCTTTCTGGTATATACTAGGTTTTAAAAAATACAACGTTCCAACCAAAACTGCGGATAACTAAAACCCCCATCCGCGAGGTTAATTAATGAGAAAAGAGTTCAAAACCGTTCGTACAAATAAGTACAAACGTACTGAAGAAGCTTTACATAAAATCAACCGTTATTTCCGGGTACTTAGCGGTTGTAATCAGGCTCTAATACGTGCCTCAAATGAACATGAATTGATGCAAAAAATCTGTCGCATCATCGTTGAAAAAAGCAATTATCTTTCTGCCTGGGTCGGATTTATCAAACAAAATGAGGAAGATAAACTTTACCCGGTTGCACATTGTGGGTTAGATGATTTCGATCTGGATATATTAAATATTTTTTTCCCTGATCTTCATTCGGGCATACCCTATATAGCAAGACATATACTTACTAACCCTGAATTTATTTTCCTGCAAAAATTAGCAAAAAAATATGGATTCTCCTCCTATGCCTCATTACCATTAATTCATGACAGTAAACTATTAGGAGTCCTAAACATTTACTCCCCTGATCCCAATGCTTTCGATAAAGAAGAGATTACCCTCCTTACAGAACTTGTAAATGATCTTTCTTTCGGTATTACAACTCTTCGTGCGAGATTAAAACAGAAAGACACTGAGCTAGCACTGCGGGAAACAGAAAAGCAATATCGAATTCTATTCGAAGAAACCAAAGATACCGTATTTTTTACTTCTCCTTTGGGAAAATTTCTGGATATCAATAAAGCAGGGGTTGAATTATTCGGTTATGAAACGAAAGAAGAGATGCTGCGTATCGATATCACTCATGACATGTACCTTACACCCCAAGATCGCGATAAATATCTTCAAACAATGGCAAGTGCGGGATTTGTTAAAGATTACGAGCTTGGATTAAAACGGAAAGACGGAAAGAAAATCATCGTACTGATTACAGCTTCAGCAGTATTGGATGAAAAAGGTAAAGCAGAAATGTATCGTGGGATTATGAGAGATTTAACCCGAAGAAAAGCGCTTGAAGCCCAATTACTTCAAGCCCAAAAAATGGAAAGTGTGGGAAGGCTTGCGGGTGGAATTGCTCATGATTTCAATAATCTTCTGACCTCGATCATGGGATATACAGAACTGATGAAGATGAAACTGCAACCTCATGATCCGTTACTGCAATATGTAAACCAAGTGATGAAGGCGGGAACAAGCGCCAAAAATCTTGTGCAGCAAATATTAGCTTTCAGCAGGAAAGCAATGATCCAGCCGAAAGTACTTAATCTGAATTTGATTATCGAAAATTTTAAAAACATGCTAATGCGAATACTGGGTGAAGATATATTACTGGAGTTTATACCGGGAGCTCCATTGGGTAGTATAAAAGTCGATCCTCACCAGGTTGAGCAGATTATCATGAATTTAACCGTCAATTCACGTGATGCGATGCCTAATGGCGGACGGTTGGTGATAGAAACGAAAGAGGTAAAACTGGATTCGTTTTATACCGCAAAGTATCCTCAGGTTAAGCCAGGAAATTATATCATGCTTTCAGTAACCGATACGGGATGCGGAATGGACGAACATACTATTGCACAAGTATTTGAGCCATTCTTCACTACAAAGGAGAAAAGTATCGGAACGGGTTTGGGTTTGTCAACGGTTTATGGAATAGTCACTCAGAGTAATGGTCATATAAACGTTTACAGCGAATTGGGAATAGGAACCACTATAAAAATATACTTTCCATTAATAGAAGAAGAAGCGGTGGCAATAGTCTCATCGGATAGCCGACCGAATTTTTGTAAAGGAACAGAAGCGATACTTATCGTAGAAGATGAGGAGAATGTTCGCAATTTAACTCAAAAAATACTGGAAGAATGTGGGTACAAAGTATTTACAGCATCCTGTCCCGCGGAAGCATTTCGGATATGGGAGCAGAACCTGGACAGGATCGATTTATTATTAACCGATTTGGTCATGCCTGGAGAGAGTGGGCAGGAGTTAGCCTTACAGATATGGAATATATATCCCACATTACCGGTAGTATTTATGACGGGTTATTCGGATTACATGATATCGCAGTATGGAATAATGGGAAAGGACATACATTGCATACAGAAGCCGTTTTTAGCAGAGGAGTTAACGCGACGTATCCGAGAAGTTCTGGATAAATCCTAAATAAATTTTCCGTGAAACAGATACATTATTTCCAATTGCCAAACATGACAAAGGGACCCCAATAATAAGGGGACGCATACACTGTTTTTTCACGTTTGAGTTGGGAATTGGGCTGCAATAAATCATCGAGTCCAGCGAGTTCGAGTTGGGCCTGGCGTAGTGCTTCGATTTTACTCGAAAAACGCTTTTCGTTCAGGTTTCTGTAAAAGGCGACCATGAGTTTTTTGGTGCTTTCGTCGTTGACACTCCACAATGAGGCAACAACGCTTTTCGCTCCGCTTCTCTGTGCAAGTTCGGCGAAACTATCGATCTCAATACCGCTGCTACTGCCCTGGGCAGTCTGGCAGGCGGAAAGAGCAAGCATGTCTACGTTTTTAAAAAGATGATCGGCTTCACGTATCTCTTTTAAAGTTAACTTACTTTCGTCTCCCATCAAAAGAAAATTTTGACTCTCTCCATTTAACGCAAAATTAAAATGACTGGTAATAAGAACAAGGGGATAAGAAGCGGTTTTCAATTGTTCGAACATGGCGGGTTTGGTGAAATCACTATCTAATAGTGCTTTGCCATCGATAAACCCATTGGAATTATGGGGAGTATCTTTAACAATGGCATGAATTTCATCTTTTGCATAGTCAAGCGGGCGAAAATCTTTACTGCCTTTGGTTGCTGCCATGCCGAGGATTTTAAGGTTTTGAACCGGTGCATCATTGATGTTGAGCATACTGGATGTAGTGAGAATGCTAATGTGAAAGCGTTGTATAAGAAAATGTTGACCGTCAAAGAGAACAGGGAAAGGGATATTGCGCAATTCTCCATCCAGGTAAAGCATAATGTTTGTGGCACCGTAAGAAGTGAGGTCTTTTTCAATGGGTTTAAAAACGAGGTTATAAAGATTTATTAAGATTGGAATAATGGTTTTATCGAAAGGGTTTTTAATAACTGAAATACTGTGGGGTTTGCGGCGATTTATGGTTACTTGAAATTTCTCTATCATGAATATTAGTGCTTTTTCGTCAAGGATTGAAGATTGAAGGATTTGGCGGTTAGGGGTGGTGAGGATGATATGGATTTTGTTTTCATAGACAAAGTAATGTAACGACACATTTTTCCCCTCTTCCTTTTCGTCCAGGTTACGCAGTGTGGATTGAATCGAGTCCGGTCGTGCAGCAAGGTTGAGGCCATCCTTTTCGCCTTTTTGAATTATTTTGTCGTGTTCATCAAAGGCGGCTTTTAAGTCAACACAGTACTTTTCATACGCTTTGTTGGCTTCATCCAGTTGTTTTTTCAATTCAGCCAGGCGGGTCTGTTCGGCTTCGGTTTTGGGTTTGGACATTAACAGGTCCTGGTATTGGTTGCTGACCGTGGTAAAATTGGCTAAAATGGCATTAAGCTTATCGAGCCATTGCTGTTCAAAGGGGGTAAATTCTAGGGGTTTGTATTGGCGATCAGGAAATGAAAAGGGGCTGTCTTTTTTTATAAACTGGTAATACTCTTCTGCTTTGAGCATATCCAGGACCAGGAGCGCTTCGTCGAGCCTGTGCCGCATAATCAATAGATTTATCAGGTAGCGATAAAATTCTTTTTTTGTTTTGAGGTAAATGCTTTTTGTATCTTTGTTGAGATTGACGATGTTTTCCCGTAGTTGTTGAAGACCATTCACCGATTGTTTCCCGTAAAAGATGGCCATCGGTTTATTATTTAAGCGATCCCAGAGCGCCATCAGGTTGCTCAGGGTGGTGGCTTCCCCGGCCCTGTCACCTACGGCACGACAAAGGGGTAATGAAATCTCAAAATTTTCCAGGGCTTTTTCGTTTTTATCAAGGCCATAGTATACCGTACCGATGTTGTTAAAAATTATGGCTTCTGCTGAACGGTCGCCTGCAGCATGGTGGAGTTGTAATGCCCCTTCAAAATACTCTATTGCTTTTTCTTTCTCACCAAGGGTAGAATACACATTCGCTATGTTGTTCAACGTCGTAGCTTCCCCGGCCCTATCGCCTACAATACGACTTAACTGTAATGCTATCTTATTATACTCCAGGGCTTTTTCTTTCTCACCAAAGTCATAATACACTCCAGCGATGTTATTCAATATACTAGTTTCCCTTGCTAGGTCACCTATAGCAGAGAAAAATGATAATGCTTTATTAAAAAAATCCAGGGCTTTTTCTTTTTCACCAAGGGCAGAATAAACACTTCCGATGCCGCTTAGTGTAGAGGCTTCCCCAACCCGGTCAACTAACACCGAGAAAATTGATAATGCTTTATTATAATACTCCAGAGCTTTCTCTTGCTCACCAAAGTCATAATACACTGTACCGACGTTGGCCAGAGTAGTAGCTTCCCCTGCCCTATCTCCTAAAGTTGAGAAAAGTGATAGTGCTTTATTATAAAACCCCAGGCTTTGTTTTCTCGAACCAATTGATGCATACACTTCACCGATACTGGCCAGTGTTACGGCTTCTCCATCCCTGTCGTTTAAAATAGAAAAAAATGATAATGCTTTTTCATAGTATTCCAGGGCTTTTTTTTTATCCCCAATAGAAGAATACACCATGCCGATATTGTTTAAAGTCGTTGCTTCTCCGGCCCAGTTCCCAAGAGAAAAAAATATTGATGATGCTTTCTCACAATACACCAGGGCTTTTTTTTTCTCACCAAGGGCATTATATAAAAAACCAATATTATTTAAGTACACTGAAGTGTTTTTCGGACGAAGATATTTATCGATTTGATATGCATCTTCTAAATGCGATATGGCTGGAAGATATTGGTAGTCCTTCCTTAATTTGTCTGCCCAGGAAAAATGGATATCTGCACGGGCTATTTGGATTTCTTTTTGTTTTTCTTTATCGGAAAACTTTTTTAACGCATCATCCAGTACCTGCAACGCTTCAGGAAATTTTTCCATCTTGCAGTATATTTGTGATAGGTTTATGGGATAGTGAATCTCCCCAGGATTGAGGTTTAATGCTTTTTGAAAACACTCGAGGGCCGAGGGATAATCCTTTTTTTCAACATATTTTAATCCTTTTTCTGCCCAGACCTGATCTTCTTTCACTTCTTGCTCTTTCTTCTCCTGGGCCAATAATGCAACATTAAACCCAAAGACTAAAACCAAAATGAACCCAGCCACTAAAAATCGACGGAAACAATGAACCTGCAGTTTCATGAAAACCTCCAAAATGTCATTTTTTTAGCCACAGAGGGGAAAAGAAAGAAGTTGAGAATGTGAGAGGTTAGGAGGTTAAGTGGATTTTGTGGCACTTTGTGCCTTTTTTAATAGTGCCGGAGGCACACTTCTTTTTCTTACCTTCTTACCTTAGCACCCTCTTACCTTCTATCTTTTCCGCGCAAGCCTCTGACACAGGCCACAGACACTGACACAGCCGCGTAGCGGCTTAAGCCACAGAGGGGATTGCATCCCTGGCAGACAAAGTGGGCGCAGAGAACATCGAAAAAAAAAGTAAACTATATAAAAGGAACACAATTCCACTGTATTCCTGGTATTTGTTTACATGGTGCATTTTTTTCCTCTGCTAACCAATTCAATCATGATATTACTAAATTGATCTAAACCTGTTTAAATATACTTACTGACAATTAGTATAATTACAAAGATTATTAACCCTAAGATGAAAAGATTGATTCTTCGCTTTATTTGACGTTTCAGGTATTTGAAATGGACTTCTACGCGGGTTACTTTCTCATTCAATTTTGAAAATTCTTCTTGGATTTTTTTAAACTCATCCTTATAATTCTTTTCTACTTCGGTCACCTTTTTTAGGTTCATCTCCGAATATGATTCAACTTGTATTACCTTCTCAGTTAATTTAGTAAGCTCACCTTGAATCCTTTTCAATCCATCCTGGGAATTTTTTTCGATAATTTCCAGTTCACTTTTTCTTCGTTTTTCAATACTAACCTTATTTTCTGCTTCTTTAATCGCAGTTTTTAAATTTATGTCTTCCTCATTTTTTACTGCATTTTTAAGAGTATCTTTAAATAATTCAATATTATTGTAAGAAAGGTTGACTCTTCTTTTTATCTCAGCTTCAAGTATATCTTTCGAATTAGACTCATTCAGGATTATGTCAAGTATATTTTTGTTCATAATTTTCAAAAATTTTTTAATAAAATTCCAAATGCCTGAATCATTTTGTTTTAGTTGACAAAACTCTGATAGAGAAGTTT
>JAKAGC010000715.1 GCA_021817755.1 Acidobacteriota bacterium
TAAGAAAATTAACAGGTATACCGCATGGGTTATGATAGCGATTTTGCTCGTTAATTGTGGTGTCGTTTTTGGGTCTTACCTGGGCTATAACCTTGAAATGAATGGGATTTATAAAAAACAATTGTCCCGGATGGGGAATGTTTCGAAAGGAATGAATATTGAATATGGAGTCGACCCTTCCGCTGTTTCTTTATCATTGGAATACCGGTTAAAATCTTATGGGGTAAGATTTCAATTTATGAAGACTCACGATATAGAAAATACTGTTCCAATAAAGGGTACTTTTGGAGCGGTTTATTGGGAAGAAAAGCAATAATTTAAATAAAAATATGAAGATTTATTCTTAGATATAATGAAGTCTTTTAACTGTGTAGTATTTCAGATAGCTTTTTTGAAAGTTCGACAAGAGAAAAGGGTTTTTGGATAAATCCATTCACCCCAAGGTTCATTGCTTCTTTTACCCTTGGATCATGACGGAAACCCGATGTTAATAATACTTTCAATGAAGGATTGATGTTTTTTAATTCAATATAGGCATCTTTACCGGACATAATAGGCATGGCCATATCCATCAATATCGCGTCGATTTTGGTGTTTTTTTCGCTATAAATATCCACCCCTTCCCGGCCATCTTTTGCTAATAGCACACTATATCCGCAAGTTTCGAGTAATTCCTTGGTTGTATTTCGAAGACTTTCTTCATCATCGATAACAAGGATAAGTCCATTTCCTTTAATAAGTTGATCTACCCGCTTTAAATTTTCGGAAACATAATTCTTTTCTTCCAATTGTGGGAAGTAAACATCAAACGTAGTGCCTTCACCCATTTTGGAATTGACATCGATAAATCCTTTATGCTGCTGGATAATATTATATACCATAGCCAGACCAAGTCCTGTACCTTTTGTAGCGGCTTTAGTAGTAAAGAAAGGATCGAAAATTTTCTGAAGATTTTTATTATCGATACCCACTCCCGTATCATGAACCTGAATTTTCCAATATTTTTTGTCGAAAGCTTCCACATGGTTTGTCCTGAATTCCGGAGTGGATTCAAAGTCTATAACGGAAACAGTGAGAACTCCTCCTTGTTGCTCCTCTTTTTTTCGCATAATAGTCATAGCATGAGAGGCGTTTACACAGAGATTGAGTAACACCTGTTCGATCTGAGTGGCATCGGCCCATATCATTGAAGGAGAATCGTGAAAGCGGGAAAATATTAAAATACTCTTATCAAATGTATTCTCACAGATTTTCATTACATGTTTCAGTGACTGATTTATATCCACAGGAGTAAGAAGCGGATCCGATTTACGGGAAAGAGTCAGTAATTGTTTTACCAGATCAACAGCCCGAACCGCACCTTTTTCGATAACATCAATGCGGCTTTTTATATTTTCAATATCTATAATTTCGCCTTTTTCCAACAAAAATTTTATCAAAGATGTGGTGCCGACAATTCCCCCCAGTACATTATTGAAGTCATGAGCAAGCCCTCCCGCAAGATTACCCACTGTTTCCATTTTTTGTGCCTGTAGTAACTGGCGATCTTTTTTCTCCAACTCGGTGACATCTTCAAAGCGAATAACTATGCCTTCTATACCCGTATATAAAAGAGGATACATGAATATATCGAGGAAGATTTTTTCCTTATCACGTTTCGGGAGCGAAACACTTTCTCTATGCAATTCAATAGGGATATTATGGGCAAAAACTTCGTCGATCTGGTATCTGTATTGATTCAGGAATGGAAGCACCCTTGTTAATTTTAAAGAGAGAGTACTTTGTGCCTGGATAGAAAAAAACTGCTCGGCAGCAGTGTTCCATTTTGTAATAATACCTTCACGGTTGATGGTTATGAGCATGGAGGAAAGAGAATTAAATACGCTATCCAGATAATTTTTCGTTTGTTTGATTTCACTTTCAGCTTTTACAATATGAGAGATATCCGTGACCATAGCAAAAGAACCACGTTTGTTTCCTTCGTCATCGAATAAAGGAGTGGCATTCATTAAACAATGAACCGGAATATTTCCAGGGCGTAATAAAGTCAGATTATAATTGCTTCTTCTACCAGTTTCACGAATGATTTGTTGTTTTTCAAATTCTTCAATCCCGTCGGTTTCCAGGAATTCTGTTACCTGGTGACCGATAATTTCTTCTCTGGCTCTTCCCATAATTGTGCACATTTCCGGATTAAGATCAATTATGTATTCGTCATTATCCGTTTCCATAAAACCTTCGCTGGTGGTATCTAAAATTGTACGCCAACGTCTTTCGCTTTTTAGTAAATTATTTTCCGCGTTTTTTCGTTCCTGGATATACTGGTTAAGTTTCGTATTACTTTTCTCAAGAGTAATATTTTTTGATTTCATATAATTTGACCGGATTGAAAAAATCAAACCAATGGACAAAAGAAAACCGATTGAAATCAAAACACCGAAAGATTTTGTTTTGTAAAATGGGGGAACCGAAGCAACTTTTAATTTAATACCCGTATAATTCCATATCCCGTCATTGTTGGAAGCGATTACTCGGAATGTATAATTGCCTGGGAGTAAAAGAGTATATGTCGCAACCCCTCGATTTCCGGCTTCGACCCATTCCGTATCAATCCCTTCCATTTTATAACGGTATTTATTGGCCGAAGGGTTCGCAAAATCCAAGGCGGCGAATTCAAATGTGACCACATAATCCTCCGGGAATAAATTCACTTTATCCAATTGAGTGATATCTTGCGGGACATTTGTACGTGGATAGTCTATAATAGAACGATAATCCACTTTTATATCAGTGAAATAAACAGGTGGTAAATGATTATTGAAGGTTATTGATTCAGGAAGGAATTTATTAAAACCATTAATACCTCCGAATAGCATTTCTCCATTTTTTAATTTATAACTCGAATTTACATTGAATTCATTGCTTTGTATTCCGTCTTTTGAATAATAATTCCGGCAGGTGTTG
>JAKAGC010000716.1 GCA_021817755.1 Acidobacteriota bacterium
TTAAAATTAAAGAAGAAAACAAGTTCGATATCATCGTTATCAACCTGGAAAATTTCAAAGAAGAAAAAAATCTATCAGCTATTCATTCATTTATTGCTAAAAAGATATGCGAAGGGCTTCAAAAACGCTTAATAGGAAAACGCGAAACCCCTGAACAATTCCAGGAATTATTCAGCAATAAAATACTAGATAAACCGTTAATATTAATTCTCGATGAATTTGATGCATTGGATGAACAAATTATCAGTTCCATTGTTTCTTCATTTAGAAGCATATACAATTCTCGTCAATACGAGGCGGACAAATCTACAGGCCAAAAATCCTACCTCCTTCATAGTATCGCCCTTGTAGGAGTTCAAAGCGTACTGGGAATTGAAACTAAAACCGGAACCCCCTTTAATGTACAACGCAGTCTTCATATTCCCAATCTCACCCTTGAAGAAGTCCGGGAAATGTTTCTATGGTATCAAAAAGATAGTAGCCAGCACATCGAACCCGAAGTAATCGATCGTTTATATAAAGAGGTAAGTGGTCAACCCGGTTTAACCTCCTGGTTCGGAGAATTATTAACAGAAGGTTATGACCATTACTCTAACGACCCAACCGCACCAATTACCCGCGAGAATTTTGAAATCGTTTATTCTGCAGCTACCTACATATTACCCAACAATAACATTTTAAACCTCATTAGTAAAGCAAAGGATGAGGCCAACAAAACTCTTATCCTCGATATGTTTCAAACCAATGAGAAAATCGAATTCAAATTCGATGATAAAATCATGAATACTCTTTACATGAACGGTTTGTTCAGCTATGAAATCGTCGATCAAACCAAATACTATATAAAATTTTCCTCTTCCTTTGTTCAGAAGAGATTATTTAATTATTTTTCAAACGAATATTTTAAATACCTTGGAGAATTACTCGATACTCCATTTACAAATCTCGATAATATTATTACTCATACCAGTTTGGACATTCTCCAACTATTGCAATTCTACCAGCGTTATCTTGACAAAAACAAGGATTGGTTATTTAAGAATGCTTCCCGTAGAAGCGACCAAAGAGTATTTGAAGCTGTATTTCATTTTAATTTTTATTCCTATTTTCATGAGTTCTTACGCAGCAAACACGCTCATGTCTTCCCCGAATTCCCCACAGGAAACGGAAAAATAGATATTCTTATCCGGTATAAAGAAAATGCATATGGAATCGAATTAAAAAGCTTTCGAGACAGTGCCGCGTACAAAAATGCATTGGAAAAAGCCGCTCATTATGGAAAGCAATTGGGATTAGCCCAAATATTCCTGGTGAGTTTTATTGAATCTATCGATAATCAAACCCGAAATATCTATGAGAAGCCATATTATGATGAGAGTAGCGATGTGACAGTCATTCCGTTTTTTATCTGTACCGGTTCCGTTTAGCATTCAAATAAAATCCGTCAATCTATTGGAAAAGATCAAATTTCTAATTTATTCTTCCGAAACACTTGAAAAATAATTACGGTCTCAATATAATTGTAAAATTAGTTAGGCATGCATTAAAAATTGATAGAGTGGTATAATCACGGGATTAATGAGGGAAGTAAAAATGAGTAACAATGACTTAGAAATTATTAAAAAAATTGAGAATGAAATCGGATTTAAATTAAAATCCATTCCCGTTGAAAAAATAATGGATTGGGAAGCCAATGGTTATACTCTTGATGAATGCGGACAGGTGATCGGGTTGAATCTTGACAATTCGAAAATCTCAGATATCTCTTTTTTATATGAATTGACCGGGTTAATATATGTATCATTGAGACGTAATCTAATTATCTATCTCACCCCATTTGCCCAGTTAAGGAATATTTCCACATTAAATTTAAGTGAAAATAGAATCATCAATCTCACCCCATTAGCTGCCTTGACCAATCTTAGTGAACTTCATTTATACGATAATAAAATCTCCGATCTTTCACCATTATGCCAATTAATGAAGCTTTCAATATTAAATTTATGCAAAAATAGTATCTTCAACATAATCCCAATCGGCGTTCTGTCTTATCTAAAAGGACTTTACTTAAGTAACAATCGAATTACCGATCTCAAGCCATTCACTCACCTAACGAAGCTTGAAATTTTAGATTTATGCAATAATAAAATCACCGATCTCAAACCTCTTTCTGAACTAAGAAAACTAAAAATTTTACATTTAACCGGTAATTATATCAACGATCTCACTCCTCTCAGTGTCCTAACTAATCTAAAAGATCTCTGGATGTACAATAATCAAATCGACGACCTAACACCTCTAGCTAATCTAAAAAATCTAACATATATAAATTTAAGCGATAATCAAATCACCGATCTCACTCCCCTCAAGTCATTGAAGCTTCTTAAAACATTGGATTTAAGGAATAATTTTCTTTCAATTGTTCCAAACCAATTCATCACATGGTGGCCGGATCTTAAAATAATATTGGAAAACTCATATTACACAGATGGAATTTATCTTTACGGTAATCCCCTTACCGACCCACCAGTGGAAGTCATTAAACAAGGACATGAAGCAGTTATAAATTATTTTGAGGAGCTCAAAGATTCGGTACTTTTCCTTGAGTCCAAACTCCTACTGGTAGGCCAGGGGGATGTGGGTAAAACCTCTCTTATGAAAAAACTTAAAAATAATGAATTCAAGGTTATACCCGGAACCGAAGACACTACCCGCGGAATCGATATCACCCCTTGGGAATTCTCCTGTACTTTCCCCAATGGCCAATCCCATCCTGTTAAAATTCATTTCTGGGATTTTGGCGGTCAGGATATCCTCCATGCTACTCACCAGTTCTTTCTCACAAAACGCTCCCTCTACATCTTCGTTTGGGATCCAAGGAAAGAGGATCAAACCCGCAGCTTCGATTATTGGCTCAATGCCGTTAAACTCTTCGGAGATCAAAGCCCCATTATCGTTGTTA
>JAKAGC010000717.1 GCA_021817755.1 Acidobacteriota bacterium
TCCGTTTTGTGGGCACTACTATTTGCTATGCATTCATGCAAGCGGTTGGAATGGTGAACGATCATACGGTGGATTGTTTCCGGTACCACCAGGTGAAATCCCTTTCCCGTCCATAATTCGATTTTTCTTATGACTATGGAACCGGATATCCTCTCTCATAATTAATTGACGCAATTTAAGGCTAAAATATAAAACAGATTGAATTGTAATGGAATTCATTTTATAATACACTCTTAGATTTTATGGTGTGGGTCCCCCACTTGAACGAGGTGATTATGAGCAGCATCGACGAAAAAAAACCAGCGGATTTAATGCGTCAAATCGGACTTATTACTGCAATAGCCTGCGGAGTCGGTTCGGTAATCGGTTCAGGAATTTTCAAAAAGCCAGGAGTAATGGCATCCCAGTTGGGCTCTCCCGAATTATTACTTCTTGTTTGGGTGGTAGCCGGGATTATGACTTTATTCGGTTCACTCTCCATTGCCGAAATTTCAGGGATGTTTCCTGAAGCGGGCGGGCAATATATATATTTTAATAAATCCTATAACCGGTTTGTGGGTTATCTCTATGGCTGGGCTGTCTTCATCGTCATTCAAACGGGCTCTATTGCCTCCATTGCTTATGTTTTTTCCGATTCACTGGGTTATTTTTTCACCTTTCCTCGTATGAATGCGGCGTGGGAAGCCTTTTCCCTCCACATTCCTTTCCTGGGGGATATTACTCCGTTTAAATTTATCGGTTTGAAACTAACCACAATCGCACTTGTACTATTCCTGACATTTGTTAATTACCTGGGCGTAAAACTTGGCGGCGTGGTCCAGGTAGTTTTTACAGCACTGAAGGTATTTGTAATTGCTGCCATCATTGTTTTTGCTTTCGCTGTCGGACACGGCAGTCTCTCTAACTTCACCCAATCCACGATTCCTCAAACCATGAACTCTTCGGCTATGTTCATTGCCTTCATTGTCGCCATGTCGGGTGCCTTCTGGGCATATGACGGATGGATTAATGTCACCTATCTGGCGGGGGAAATCAAAGACGCAGGCAAAAATCTACCCAAAGCTCTATTTATCTCTGCTATCATTTTTATTGCGGTTTATTTATTAATCAACCTTGCGTATTTCTATATCATACCTGTGGGTGAAATGGCAGCCAAATACCAGCAAGCAGATGCCACCGGCCAATCCTACCTGGTTGCCACAGATGTGGCCAGTTCCTTTTGGGGAGGTATCGGCGGGAGTATTATCGCTGCGGCAATTATGATCTCTACTTTCGGAACTGTTAACGGTACGATTATGATGTCTGCCCGCGTCTACTATGCGATGTCAAAAGAAGGCCTCTTTTTCAAACGGTTAAAAAATGTCCACCCCCGCTACAAAACCCCGGGCTCTTCTTTGGTGGTTCAAGGGTTATGGGCTTCTATTCTGGTTCTATCCGGTACGTTTGACCAATTAACGGATATGCTGATCTTTGTCTCATGGATTTTCTACGCCTCTGCGGCCTATGGCGTTATTATTCTTCGAAAACGAATGCCGAACGAGCACAGGCCTTATAAAGTATGGGGCTACCCTACTGTTCCTATTCTTTTTATCGTTTTCGCCATGATCTATGTGGTATTTACCCTTTACAGCGACATCATGAACTATATCCACGGGCAGGCTCCTCTTGTGAATTCCGCGATGGGATTGTTTCTGATTGTCATCGGTATCCCTGGTTATATCTACTGGGACAGAAAAAATAAACGTAACGCTGAAAACCTGTAAATTCCATTCTATTTTCTGAATATGACGTAATCACTTAATAATAGATATTTCTATAAAAAATTATCGCTTCCTTTTCTCTTAATTTTCCAAAGTGGCCGGTTCAAGATTCTTAAAATCTGGCAGTTGACGGCGTGCCAGTTTAGAGGTAATATAGTGTCTTAAAACCGGAACAGTTTAATTTAAACAGGAGGCGATTATGTTACTGCTCACTTTCGATGAAAAAAGCGGAAAACCCAAATATCAACAAATCATCGACCAGATCCGCCAGAAAATCGAAAGCCGCAGTTTAATACCGGGAGAAAAACTTCCCTCCACCCGACAACTGGCTGAAAAGCTTGGTGTACATCGCTCTACTACTTCCCTGGCGTACCAGGAGTTGTGGGCTCTTGGTTATATCGAACTACACCCGTGCAAAAGCCCACGTGTACGTTCACGGATGGCTATCGCGAAACCTTCGGACAACTCGAATGCTCATCTCATCGACTGGAACCGTACGGCATCCACTGCCAGCACGCGCCTATGGGAAACGTATCGCGATTTTCTTCCTCCTCTTCTTCGCGAGAAAAAACCGGGATATATTAATTTCAGACCCCTGGACATGGACAGCCGCCTCTTCCCTATCGAAAATTTTAATTCCTGTATGAGCCGGGTTCTTAAAACCAAAGGCCACACGTTACTGGGATATGGCGACGAAACGGGGTACGCCCCTCTTAAATCCTACATTGCTCACCGGATGCAAAACCATGGCGTTTCGGTTTCCTCCGATGAGATACTCATTACCAACGGTTCACAACAGGGCATCGATCTGATACTCAGGATGATCGCCTCCCCAGGTAGAACCGTGGCACTGGAATCCCCATCCTATAACCATATGATGCCTCTGATCCATTTGCATGAGATGAAATCTATCGAAATTCCCATTCTTAAGGATGGAATGGACCTGGACCTGCTGGAAGAAAAATTAAAAACCGAATTCCCCTCTCTTATCTATACGATGCCGAATTTCCAGAATCCGACAGGAATCAGTACAGGACAAGCCCACCGGGAAAAACTTCTCTCTCTGGCTGAACACTACGGCATCCCGATACTGGAAGACGGATTCGAAGAAGAGATGAAATACTTTGGTAAAGTTGTTCTACCGGTTAAATCGATGGATAAACACCAGATCGTTATTTACTGCGGAACCTTTTCAAAAG
>JAKAGC010000718.1 GCA_021817755.1 Acidobacteriota bacterium
AAAAATTAATTTTATATTTTATATGACACGAATATTTCAGGAAGACAGGGAAAGAGTTACACATGCCATTCAGCAAGCAACGGAAGAGAATAAACCCTTTAATTTTGAATACAGAATAATAAGACCTGATGGATCGATGCGTACTCATCATGTTATAGCAGAAGTCATTCGGGATACGAATGAAAAACCGATTCGTATGCTGGGTATTGAAGCGGATATCACAGAATTAAAGGCCGCACAGGAAGAAAATATTAAACTTGCAATGGCTGTTGAACAATCTGCTGAAATTATAGTTATTACAGATGCAAAAGGTATTATCGAATATGTAAATCCTTCCTTTGAAACGATTACCGGATTTTCTAAAAAAGAAGCTGTAGGACAAACTCCTCGAATTTTGAAAAGCGGTAAACAAACGGATGAGTATTATAGGAAATTATGGGAGACAATTACCTCCGGTAATACGTGGCGAGGGCGTTTTATTAATAAGAAAAAAGATAACACGTATTACCAGGAAGATGTAACCATCTTTCCTATTAGAGATAAAGCGGGCCATATTACTGATTTCGTTTCCATTAAACATGACATAACACGTGAAGCAGAGATGGAAAGACAGTTACTTCACGCACAAAAGATGGAAGCAATCGGAACTCTTGCCGGAGGTATAGCACACGATTTCAACAATATCCTGAGTGCCATTATCGGGTATTCTGAAATTGCCTTATATGACCTTGAACCGCATTCAAGTGCTTCTGAAAGCATCGGCCAGGTACTGGCTGCTGGGAACAGGGCAAAGGACCTTGTAAAACAGATTCTCTCTTTTAGCCGTTCGAGTAGTAACAATAAAACGCCCATCCATATAATTCATGTGATTAAGGAAAGTATTAAATTAATGCGTGCTACGATTCCTTCCTTTATTGAAATTCGACAAAATATTATTGTGGGGGATTTGCAAATTCTCGGGGACCCTACTCAGATTCACCAATTATTAATTAATCTTTGTACAAATTCCGCACACGCAATGGAGGAAACCGGAGGGATTCTTGAAATTACACTGGATAGCAGCATGGTTGAAGAGGAATCCAGTCAGGAATATCCGCCTCTAAAGCCTGGGGTTTATGTCAGATTGACCATTACGGACACGGGAAAAGGGATGACTCCCGATGTACTGCAACGTATTTTTGATCCCTATTTTACTACGAAAGAGCCCGGGAAGGGAACTGGACTTGGTCTTGCAGTTGTACATGGAGTTGTAAAAAATCATAATGGTGTTATTCGAGTGAAAAGTGAACCGGGGAAAGGGACTATGTTTGATATTTATTTCCCAGCCGTAGAAGCGGAAGGAACATTGGGAACAGGTGAAACAGAAGCGATTCCTTTTGCTCGTTCGGAAGAGGAAACCATATTATTGGTGGATGATGAAAAGATGCTCACCGATTTAGGAAGGCAAATGCTGGAAAAGCTGGGCTACAGGGTAGCGACTCGAAATTCATCTGTGGAAGCATTAGAGCTCTTTAGAGAGCATCCGGAAACATTTGATTTGATAATAACGGATATGACCATGCCCTATTTAACCGGCGATAACCTGGCCCGGGAAATTAAAAAAGTACGCGCGGATGTACCTATCATTCTATGCACAGGGTACAGCGAATATATGACAGCCAGGAAAGCGGCTGCGGCTGGGATCAATTATTTTTTAATCAAACCTCTTTCGATTAATCAACTGGCATCTTCGGTTCGAATAGCATTAGACGGAAGGGAATTGAAGGAATTATAGAAATATAGCAATTAATGTTCGATCTGGGAAGAGGCACGCACAGCTCGATTGTGAGCCCAACTGCGAATATGTTTGATCTGCTCTTCCATGGTTGTTGATAGGGGAACGGATGAGCCGAAAATAATAAAAAGATCGTCTTCTTCCAATTTCCTATCCTGGTTAAAGGCTTCATACATTGCTGAAATAATAGCCTGTTCGATTTCACTTCCCGACCATCCTTTCGTGATTTGGGCGAGTTGGGGAATATTAAATTTGGAAAGATCGTTATTTTTATTTTTGAGGTGGATTGTAAAAATTTCTTCTCGTTCTACGCGAGTAGGGAGATCGATAAAGAAAAGCTGGTCGAAACGTCCTCTTCTCAGTAACTCTGCTGGGAGCATATCGATACGGTTAGCAGTAGCAGCAATAAAGACCTCCGATTCGTGTTCTTGCATCCAGGTGAGAAAGTACCCAAGTATTCGCGAAGAAGCACTGTCTGAGTGTTTATCGGTAATAC
The DNA here is from genome assembly GCA_021817755.1 of Acidobacteriota bacterium. Classification (GTDB taxonomy): domain Bacteria; phylum Acidobacteriota; class Aminicenantia; order UBA2199; family UBA2199; genus JAKAGC01. The sequence continues at coordinate 2,271 of JAKAGC010000718.1, forward strand.
CGCTTTCGATTTCATCCAACCAAAGGATAGCTGGGGCAACGGAATCCATGGTTTTCAGTGCCCGGCTAAATACCAGTTCAGGTGAACCTGCCATACCCGAGTAAACCAGGTTCATATCAAGGCGGAATAGGGGAAGATTCCATAAAGACGCAGTAACTTTTGCCGCAAGACTTTTTCCGCATCCCGATACTCCCATCGCCAGGTAACCGCGTGGACGGGAAAGTCCGAAACTCTGCGCATCTTTTGTAAATGCCTTTTTACGTTTCTTTAACCAGTCTTTTAAGTTATCATATCCTCCCAGATCATCCAGGGTAAATTTTTGCGGGTAATATTCCAGGACCTGTTCTTTTAAAATCAATTGTTTTTTTTCTTCATGAATGAATCGGATCAAATCGCTCGTAATTGTATTTTTTCCCTGGAATGCTTTGAGGAATGCTTTATATGCTTCATCGAGAGTTAATCCCTGAACACCGATAATAAAATTCTTGCGTTCCGTATCGGTTAAAGCGATCTGCTTCCCGGATTTTTGAAGCGATTGTAAAAAACGGTTAAATAAGTCTGCCAGTTCTTCATAATCCGGGAGTTCAAAGGAAACGATGTCGATTTCTTTTTTTAAGTCGCTAGGGAAGAATTCATCAGGTGAGAGTAGGAAAATGGTAAATTTACCGTTTTTAAAGCGTCGATATG
>JAKAGC010000719.1 GCA_021817755.1 Acidobacteriota bacterium
CTTCCACAGTAAAAATCAATTCTTCCTCTTCCAGGGAATCCAAAAAATCCCCGATTTCATCATATTTCCTCTCCTCGAATTTCCGGATCAAATCCGTTCCGATATGATAAACATTTCCCTTCAAGAAATCTATAATGGCAGTATTTTCAGGACCTTTTTCCAGACGGATGAACTGATGAAATTTCTTTACTGTCATAATCTGATTATAAAGCAAAACGAAGGTCAAATCAATACAAATGTAATATAATTTCATTGGTGTTCTCTTTACTTTTCGTGAACAGTATGCGAAGTTATTCGTTAAAAATCAATTATGTGCATGAAATATGTGTTGCATTTGGATTAGAAAATGTGGTATATATGTGTCCATGAAACAACGGAAATACAAACGAATAAAGATCACTGCGTTGTCAAGGCTTGATAATGCAGAATTAACAGTTATCAACATATCCAAAGAGGGGATGATGCTCTACGGTAGTTGTAATTCACATAAAAAGATGGTCGATATTCAATTAAAAATCCGTGGAAAATGGTTGGATTTAAAAGGCAAAATCGTGTGGTGCCTGGAAGGAGAGGCACAAGATTTAAAGCGTGTCGGAATATGTATTACGGATGCACCACCAGAATATACCGAATTTGTAGATAATCTCTATCTCGAAGCCGACGAAAAAAACTGAAACAGTAATTTTTTATACGGAGGTTTAATGAGCCAGCAAAATGAAATGAAGCGGAGAAATTTCTTGAAGAATTCCGCATTGGGTTTACTTGGAGCAAGTTTTCTTAATAACGGGAATCTTGCTTTTTCACAAAATAATACCAATACCGCTACCCCTGCTGTTTCACCGGAAACAGGAAATGCCAAAATTAAAGAATTCCGTGTCCTGGGAAGAACAGGTTTTAAGGTATCCGATATCAGCACCGGAGGCCCCAGGAATGAAGCTCTTCTAAATGCTATACTCGATACCGGAGTCAATTACATCGATACAGCAGAAAGCTACGGAAGAGGCCTTTCCGAAACGGTGACTGGGAATGTATTGAAAAACCGGGATCGGAAAACGATCTTTGTTACTACAAAACTCGCCATTAAAAAAGACGATACCAAAGAAACGATTTTGAAACGTGCCAGAGAATCCCTTGGCCGTCTCCAGATGGATTATGTCGATTGCCTGATGATGCATAACCCTGCAACCGTGGAAATATTGAATTCAGAGGCATTTCACCAGGCCGCCAAGCAATTGAAATCCGAAGGAAAAATTAAACACATTGGTATCTCCAATCACGGCTCCCAATGGGGAGAAAAAAATGATTCCATGGAAAAAGTTTGCCTGGCGATGGCTGCTGACGGAAGATTCGATGTTTTACTCTTCGTCTTTAATTTTGTATTGAAAGAATCCGGTGAACGTATTCTTAAAGCCTGTAAAGATAAGAATATCGGGGTTACACTAATGAAAACCAACCCGGTCGCAATGTATATGGAGACCCAGAATGATGTGGAGAATCTGAAGAAGGAAGGAAAAGAAGTTCCTCCACGTATGACCGAAATGCTCTCAACGCTTAAATCGACTTATGATGCAGGTATCGCTGTATTGAATAAATTAAACGCCAAAACCCCCTCAGAGATGAGGGATGCAGCGATTAAGTTTACGCTTTCTTATCCCGAAGTGCATACCGTTTGCTGCTCCTTTGAAAACTTTGATGACATTGATCCCTTTATTAAGCTTAGCGGTCAAAAATTCTCGAGTGTAGAAATGAAAAAGCTTGCGGCTTATACCGAGAGCTTCGGTCCGCTTTATTGCCGTCATGCTTGTGGTATGTGCGAAGCCCAATGTCCTCAAAAAGTTCCTGTTAATACAATAATGAGATATAATCACTATTTTATCGCACAGAACCGTGAAAAATATGCTATGCAAAAATACGCAGAGTTAACTACCCCCCGGGCAGATAACTGCATAAACTGTACTGGACACTGCCAATCCGCATGTCCTTATGGCGTACAAATTCACGGACTATTAACATTAGCCCACCAACGATTAATACTCGCTTAGTAAATGATAATAAACTCCAACAAAGGCCCTCAGTATTTTAATACATCTGTCAAGAGGGCCTTACTATTTCTATTACTTCTTATTTTCCCACTTGCTCTTTCCCCGTATAATATTGCTCAGGAAGAAGATTCCGCTCAGCTCTATTGGTGGCGTGTTACTATAAAAATAACCGTTTCGGGTGATTATTCATACAATAATGATAAAACCGGATTCCAGGGAGATTATGATTTTTCTGTTTCCATTGTCGGTTCCATCCACCAGGATGAAGGTGATTATATCTTTGTCGAAGTCTGGCAGGAGACAGATATCGATAAATGGAACGAAACCTTTACAAATGATGGGAATATAAATCTCACGGATTTAAAAAAAATCTACAAACCTGAAGCTTTGGTTAATTATATTTTTATTCAACGCGGGAAACTCTTCTTTGACCTTGATATTAAAGAGATTCGAGTCCCACATAAATCGTCTCTTTTCCCTGAAAGTATAAAAAAACTTCAAAATCCACTATCCTCAGGTGAATCATTTACGTCGTATAAAACCAGATATGCCAGGGGTATCGTTTCCGGTTCCAATAAATTAGAGCTCACTCAATCCGAAATATTTTCCAACCGTGAAATCAAACATGACTATTCATGGAAATGGGAGCAAAATGATACCAATCCCTTGTGGCAAAACCGCCATCAAGTGACTGTTGAAATAAAAGTAAACCGCGAATCGGGTGCTTCTACATCTAATTCTATTTAGTAATTTGCCCAGTAAAAAATTCTTCTGTTTCTTTAACCGGTTTCCATCTTAGAATATTATCCGGATAACAAACCAGAGGAACGACGTTCTCCGGTTCTAATACCCCACGTATCGCACGGGGTCTAAAAGGCAGTAATTTCGGAAGGTTACCTCGCATCGATAT
>JAKAGC010000720.1 GCA_021817755.1 Acidobacteriota bacterium
AATTTCCCACATTTGAAAATTTTTTCTTTTTGAGAGAAGAGGGGGATTTAAAAAAAAATAGGCAGTGCACTTTTGAACTTTAAATCATCAAAAAACAGTGCACTTTTGAAGTTTAAATGACACTCAAGAAATAATAGTTGAAGTTTTGTCCTCAATGTGATAAATATAAGTTTAATTATTGATTCAGGTACAATATTAATGTACCGGGAGAAAATTATGACAATACGTCCACATACTAAGATTATATTTCCATTATTCTTTCTATTATCTTTTTTTTGGGTAGCTACTCTTAATGCGAATCAGTCTGCCAGTGAAACTTCTTCCCTGCGTGAAGCGCGTATGAAGTGGTGGAAAGAGGCCCGGTTCGGGATGTTTATTCATTGGGGATTATATGCTATTCCTGCCGGTGAATGGAATGGAAGAACTGATTATGGAGAATGGATTCGTACTTCTGCTCAGATATCTTTGGAAGTTTACGATCAATTTGTCCCCCGGTTTAATCCTGTTCAATTTGATGCCGAACAATGGGTTCGTTATGCAAAAGAGGCAGGTATGAAATACATCGTCATCACATCGAAACATCATGACGGTTTTTGTCTGTTCGATTCAGAGTTTACTGATTTTGATATTATGTCCACACCTTTTAAGCGTAATATTTTGAAAGAGTTGTCCGATGCCTGCCGGAAATATGGAATCAAATTGGGTTTCTATTATTCCATTATGGATTGGCATCATCCCGATTATTTACCCAGACGTGAATGGGAAATCAACCGTACTGTTCAGGGGGCTGTATTTGAGCGTTATGTCACTTATATGAAAAACCAATTAAAGGAAATACTTACTAATTATGGTACCATAGGTGTATTGTGGTTTGATGGGGAATGGGAGGGAACCTGGAATGATAAATACGGAAAAGAAATTTACGATTTTGCGCGGCAGTTGCAACCTTCTATTATTGTTAATAATCGTGTAACCACAGGGAGACAGGACTTAAAGGGATTCACTGTAGAAGGGGAATTTGCAGGCGATTTCGGAACTCCCGAACAGCAAATTCCTGCAACTGGAATCCCCGGAATGGATTGGGAAACCTGTATGACCATGAATGATCATTGGGGATATAATAAAAACAATAATAACTGGAAAACTCCTGAAACATTAATCCGGAATCTGGTGGATATTGTTTCCAAGGGAGGAAACTATCTATTGAATGTTGGTCCGACTTCCCAGGGGTTATTTCCTCAACCATCAATAGATTCCTTAATTGCCATTGGGAAATGGATGAAGGTTAATGGTGAATCTATTTATGCCACTCATTCCAGCCCTTTTCGTTTTCTTCCATGGGGGCGTTGTACAAGGAAAGATATAGACTCCGGTGTTCGCCTTTATCTTCATGTATATCAATGGCCCAGTGATAGAAAAATCGTTGTACCCAATATTTTTAATCAACCCAATAGTTGTTATTTATTATCTGATCCCCATAGAAAATCTCTTTTAGTAACCCGTAATGAAGATGGATTGATTATCGAATTACCTCTTCAGGCACCCGATCCTTATGTCTCTGTAGTTGTACTGGATGTTAAAGGAAAACTTGATATATCCAATCCTCCTGTTTTTTCTTCAACGCATAAAATTTTCATTGATTTGCTTCAAGTAAGTATTCTGTCGGACCGGGAATCCCAGGAAATCAGGTATACTCTTGATGGTAGTGTTCCACGAAAGGATTCGTTGCTCTATACAGGCCCCATCCTCTTAAATAGTACTACTCTTATTTCTGCCAGGTGTTTTAGAAATGGAAAGCCTGTTAGTGAAACTGTTCAGGAGCAGTATAAAAAAGTGATTCCTCTTTCTCCTGTTTCACTTCTTAATCCCTCGAATGGTATCAACTATCAGTATTACGAAGGTGACTGGGACGTATTACCTGATTTTAGTAAATTAACTCCAATAAAGAGTGGTGAGCTTGAAAAACTAGATATCACGAATGCCAATAGTCCTGATAAATTTGCGTTTAGGTTTACCGGGTACATTGAAGTCCTTTATGATGATGTTTATACATTTTCAACCAATTCAGATGATGGAAGCCGGTTATATATAGCCGGTACACTCGTTGTAGATAATGATCAGTTGCATGGTCCAATGGAGAGGGAGGGGGTCATAGCTCTTTCACGTGGATTTCATCCAATACGTATCGAATATTTTGAAAAGACCGGGGGAGAAGTATTGGAAGCTTATATTAAAGGTCACCGTTTGGAAAAACAGCTCTTAAAATTCTATAAATAAAACCAATTCAAAAGCAAAATTACTAAATTAAAAAAGTACCCATTAAAAAAAGTTTTGGCAGGGTCCAGGGACGGGTTTTTCAAAACCCGTCCCTGGCCGCCGGAGGCTAAAATTATTTATTAATGTAGTTCATTTTTTTCTTTATTTTTCCAGGCAACGCGTACCATCCAGATGGAGATAAGGATTAAGAGCAGGTATAAACCGCGAGCAGCCCAGAGGTAAGGATGACGTGATGCTTCTTCGTTCTGCATCAATAATTTTGGTACTGCTTCTTGGTAAGTCCAGAATCCAAGCATTATGAGCATATAGAAAGGAGTTACCCATTGAATAATGAATTTAAAAATAACAGGTACTTTCAAATCTGCTCCTTTGTGCATTTCTTCCCAACCTTTTTTTATACCGAATATCCAGGAGAAAATTATTATCTCGATGGTTGCGAAGACTACTAAGCTGAACGTGCCGCCCCAGTAATCCAGTTCGTCCAGGAATCCGAACCGGAAGAATAGAAAAACAAGTGATGTGGCTACAGCAACCACTGCAAATACGATGTTTACTGCTTTTTTGCGTGACCATTTGAATTCATCTTCAAGGAAGGCGATTGCCGGGGTTGTCATTGCTACAGATGAGGTAATTCCTGCAATAAAAAGCAATAGGAACCACATACTT
>JAKAGC010000721.1 GCA_021817755.1 Acidobacteriota bacterium
TCAGAATGAAATACCAACCGGTTTCCACTGAAAACCAATATAAGTTTTTTCAGTGTGGTATGCCCTATTGATTTCATGAATTTCTCATCTGCACTGTATTTGTCTAATTGAGCTTTTCCTTCCTTTTGAATTTCAAGAATTTTGGCTTCCCATACTTTTTTCTCAAACTTTTCAAATTCTATAGGCTTGATATACTTTATTTCAATGATATACGAATATTTGATTCCCGGATTCTGAAATAGCAACGGTTCCATTACAAGGTCTGCATATCCTTGATTCATTTCTTTTTCTGAGTGGATATTGTATAGAGTACTTAGTCCAAGATAGGCATTCCAAAACACCTGGTGCGTTTTTTCTTCATGCATTAAATCCCGTAAACTCAAAGATTGTTGCATACGTTCGCCAATATACCCGATTAAGCCTTGCCATTTCCCATGAAATGCCATTTCCTCATATAATTTATAAAAGGAACTCATATCGATATTAAATGAATAAACTTCCTGTAATGTTTCTTTTAGAAAATCATAATACAGTCGCTTCACAAATTCATTTGGGACTGAGAGAATCGCTTGACGGGAAAGGCTGGTTCCTGTAATGGTTAATAATCCGAAATAATACAGAAGAGAGTAAAAATTCTCCTGTTCGGAGAGTTGAAGAATAGAGAAGCCTTCTTTAATATAACTTTGAACTGAATTTTTCTCGATAATTTCTTGTAACCTGGAAAAATTTCCGTTTGTATTAAGAATGCCTTTTTTATCGATGATTATCAAGTGGCGTAGTTTATTATAATCGATACGGGCATTTCTATCGATAAGATCTGTAGGGATGCATGACTCTTTCAGATATTCTCTGAAAAAATACCACACATGGACTGTGTTAAATACTTCATGCGTAGAATTAAGTGAGAATCGGTAATGACTGTACCATCGTTCTAAAATATCCATCAGTTCCCTTTTCGAGTGAATAATTTTCCTTGTTTGGCTGTAGTAATCGATCAAGGTCTCAACTTCTGCTGAGGTAAATCCCATAATTTCATCTATATCATTATCAAGAGAAATGTTTGTTGCAATATTAAAGCCTGAGGTAACATCATCAAGAGTAATAGGAGAAACACCCGTCATAAATAACCGGGATATCGGAGTATCGCTTCCCGTTGTTCCGGCTTTGATTACATTGAAGAAAGCGCGTAAGAAACCTTCTCCGTGTGTCATTTGTTTAAAGATATCTTCTCCTGAGCTAGAGAGGATTGTATTGGCGAAATTATCATATTCATCTATGATGATATACAATTTATATTTTTTCCCTGAGCAGTATTTTAAGAAAACTCGTAAAACATCCGATGCGTTGGTTCTTGCCGATATTTCAGTTTTTGCTTCTTTAATATTGATATCCAGATATTTTTCATATTTTTCAACAAAGTTTATAACGGTTTCTTTTACATAAAATACAAATGAATCATTCACTCGCATGCTTTCCGGAAAGATTTCGGAAAAGTTGAATTTTAGAACCATATAGTTATTTTTTTCAGTAGTAGGGTTTTTGTGGATATACGTATCTTTGAAAAGTTCATCGAATTTGTTTTTTTGGAAAATATCGTAATAGTATTCCATCATAGAAAGGAATAGGGATTTTCCAAAGCGGCGAGGGCGGATAATAAATAAAAAACTTCCTTTTTCTTCAATATTTCTGATAAATCGGGATTTATCGACATAGTACAAATCTTTTACGAGAAAATCTCTGAAGTCCGAGATTCCATACGGAAGTTTTTTTAATGTTAATTCATCAGCCATACTTTTATCTTAGACCAGGATAAATAAAAAGTCAACCGCGTATATTCGGTTTTGCTTTTTCGGAAATTAGAACGTGAAGGTTGTACTTTAAAAGATTGAAAATCAACAAGGGCGACCGGCGGGTCTCCCCTACAAAAGGGAATTCGTGGAAATGGTAAGAAATATATAATGGCTGGGTGCGCCGCACCCTTCGTGCAAATTAGTTTTAATTCGTGGGCAGAAAATTAAACCGGGCAGACACAAGGGCCTGCCCCTACTGAACAAAATGCTCATCAATAAAGGGTTTCGGTCATTCTATATAGGGCGACCGGCAGGTCTCCCCTACAAAAGTTAATTCGTACAAATTTTAAGGCGGAATAATCAGTGGAATCTGCGTCAATCAGTGGTTAAAAATAATTCTTTTAATTCGTGGTAATTCGTTTAATTCGTCAAATTCGTGGGCAGAAAAGGTAAATAATCAGTGTCAATCAGTGTCATCAGTGGTTAAGAAAGTTTTTTAATCTGTGGTTTATGGTATATTGTTCTTTTAATTCGTAGACAGAAAAAAAAGGTCGGGCACACAGTACCCTTTGGGGCAGGAATATGGGTTGGGTAGGAGTTAATATATTAAATAGGTGATATAAAATTAAGAACGAGAAGAGGGAATTCCTTCTCGGATTTCGCGCACTGCATCCAGTATATCACGGGTTGTTGCTTTAGTATTTACACCTTGAATATCGAGAGGGGATATTTTTTTTGTTTTCGCTAAAGTCACAGAATAGGTTTCGCCTTTTTTCAAGCGAATAAAAACTTCTTGTTTTTTTGCCATAGCCAATATTTCGGCTAAATTCTCTTTTGCTTGAAGATATGTATATACTTTCATAATTTACTCCAAAGTTTCGATATGTAATTTAACGGCGATTTTCTCTATTTTGGGGACCAGTTTGTAGATGTCATTCCTTGGCATAAGAGGTTAAAAAGTATTTTATTTAATTCGTGAAAATTCGAGTAATTCGTGGGCAAAAAGGAGGCGACGCCGTCGCCCACTAACACCAGCACTATCACTAACACACATTCTAATCAGTGGTTAAAACACTCTTTTTTATTTCTGCCATTAATATTTCACGATTTTTTCTCATAATATCCAGGTTCGGGTGTCCGTTGAGGAAGAG
>JAKAGC010000722.1 GCA_021817755.1 Acidobacteriota bacterium
ATGATAAATTGATCAAGGCTGTGAACGAATCCAGGAAATCAAAATGAGCTCAATAAAAGCCAAATGCGTTTCGATTTATCATAAAATCGAAGACGGGCTCGCGATGTTTTCGTTGTTCTTCCTGGGATTAATCCCGGTTATGGATGTCGTAGCCCGTACGTTTTATCATACGACTTTTCCCAATTCGAATGAATACACACAAAACCTGGTGGTAATTGTTGCGTTTATCGCGGCAGTGATAACATCGAGAGGAAAAGAACATCTTTCCCTCTCTCTCCCTTTAAAAATAGAAGATCCATATAAGTCATGGATTCATACCGCTGCATGGACATTAGGGGGTTTCATAACGACTCTCTTTTTTTGGGGAGCGTTTTCCTTTGTTCTTAATATATTCGATCCATCTATGAAAGTAGGAATCATTCCTATTCGTTGGGTGGGTATGATAATGGTATTGGGATACGGGATTATCGCATTACGGTACGTGACGACTGTCTCGGAAAAACGCTGGCCACGAATCATAGCATTGTTAGGACTTCTTGCGGGAACATTTTTTTCAATGGATGCAATCTCCAAAGTAATGATTGCTCTTTTCGATAAAGCCCCGGGTCTGATCGAATCACTGGTGAATACTTCTCAATCGGGATTAGCTGCAATCGCATTACCTTTGATTATCTTACTTCTAATCTCACTGTTCTTCGGTGCCCCGATATATGTAATACTGGGTGGTATCGCTTTCTTGCTTTTCGCACGTCAGGGAGAATCGTTGGAAGTGATTACGAATGAAGCGTATGTCATGTTAACGAGCCATTCGATCGCTGCTATCCCGTTGTTTACAGTAGCGGGATTCATCTTGTCGGAGAGTAAAGCAGGGGAACGTTTGGTAAACTTGTTTCGTAAATTCTTCGGATGGATTCCAGGTGGTCTCGCAATTATGTCAATTATGGTATGCACCTTCTTTACAACCTTTACGGGTGCTTCGGGTGTAACGATTCTAGCTCTTGGTGGGTTATTATCCTATGTCCTGGTAAACGGGAAATACGATAAAAGATTCAGTTCAGGGATACTAACTGCTTCGGGGAGCATTGGCCTTCTTTTTCCTCCGAGTTTACCTATAATACTCTACGGAGTAATCGCAGGTGTTAGCATCAAAGAATTATTTGCGGGTGGTATTCTTCCGGGAATCGTGATGGTACTTTGCATGGTGATTTACAGTATTTTTTATGCTTCAAAGAAAAAGACGGACCGTGAACCGTTTCATCTGAAAGAAGCGCTAAAAGCAATGTGGCAGGCTAAATGGGAAATTCTTCTTCCTGTGATAATTGTGGCTGCCTATTTCGGTGGAATTGCGACAATCGTAGAATGCGCGGCTATTGCAGTCATATATGCCCTGGTAGCTGAAGTATTGTTCAACCGTGATCTGAAATTAAGGGATTTGAAAGGCGTTTTCTTAAAAGGAGTTCCGATTATCGGCGGAGTGCTTATAATTCTTTCACTGGCAAAAGGATTATCTTATTACATCGTGGATGCTGAAGTTCCGATGAAATTAACGGCATGGGTTCAGGCAAATATTCACTCGAAATACATATTCCTATTATTGGTGAACTTAGCATTGCTGATTACGGGATGTTTGATGGATATCTTTTCGGCCATTATGGTAGTAGTACCGCTGATTATTCCAGTTGCAGCTTCTTTCGGAATTCACCCGGTTCACCTGGGAATTATCTTTCTTGCGAATATGGAGCTTGGTTATCTGACTCCTCCGGTGGGTTTGAATTTATATCTTGCCTCATACCGGTTTAAGGAGCCAATGAGCCGGATTTGTAGGGATGTTATACCGTTTTTAATTATACAAATCATTGCTGTATTGCTGATTACTTATATTCCTTTTCTTTCAACGGCATTGATTAAATTTGTTCAATAATTATAAATCGCAGGGGGCCTATAAAGTAACGTAAGCTAAAAGCGAACGCTTTATATGGCCCCCAGGATTGTAATAATTTTCAATACTTCCACTGGATTTACCGAGGGTTAACCGGAGAAATGAAATAAACAAAGGATTCAATTAAGTTAGAAGAATTCTATTAAATTTAGTCAGAAGTTTTAGGAAGTCCCGAAACCCTTTTTCAAAAGGGTTTGGGTAGTCGAAGACATAAAACTAAAAATCGATCAAACAAAAGCTTGAAAAATTTGTTTATCAAAAATATTAAGGATTTCAGATTTCCCAATTAGACCGCTTTCTTTTCTTAAATCAAAGATTAATAAGTGCCCTGATTTTTCATTTTGTCTATCGAGATAATCGCATAATTGGCGGATGCCTTCCTGGTGGTATGCTTCACCTCGCCATATCTTTAATTCGATAATATACCGCTTATCTTCAAAAGTAATAACGATATCCAACCGTTTTTCTTCCGATACCTGGACTTCTTTAAAATCAAAGCCTTTCCCGTTTATAATAGGTCGAATATATGCAAGAAACAACAGTCTGCCGTTTCGTTCAATAAAAGTACTATCTTTAGAGCTATACTGCTGTTTCATAAATTCCTGGAATTTCAAAATAACTTTTTGAATGTCCAGACGATTGTTTTTATCCATAAAGCTATTGGCTATTACATTTAGTTTGGAATCACCCAAGGTTTCTAGCTTTGAAATCATATAGTTATAAATAATCTGTTCATAAATTCGGTTGTGAACGCGTACCTTCCCTTTCTCATCTTTTAATATACCGTATAATCGACCGAAATGAATCAGTGAATTGTGTAAATTAAAAAAATATTCTACTCCATCGATAATAATTTTGAAAACAAATTCATAAAGCTCGGGGTTGTTTTCGAGATTTTTTATTAAGCTATCAAAATTGGTATTGTCTTTTTTTACAGCGATTTGAACGGCATAGTTCAAATCATCATCTTTCCATTCGAGTGCTTCTTGAGGAGATTTTCC
>JAKAGC010000723.1 GCA_021817755.1 Acidobacteriota bacterium
TTTTATTATTTATATTTTGATGCAGGGGGGCTTTGTGAACAACGCCCCCCTGCACCCCCTTAAAACTTTTTGGCATAAAATCATTCTTATCAGAAGTTTTGTCGGGGTCCAGGGGCGGGTTTTTCAAAACGAGCCCCTGGAAGGCAATAAACCGTTCATTTGTTAATTCGGGGCGGTTGAGATATCCAATCGCCAGACCTGCTCCGGCAACATAAAGCTCACCTGGAATACCTATGGGTTGAAAATAATAACTGCGGTCGAGTATGAAAAGGAGTAGATTGGCTAAAGGTTTTCCAATAGGAACGTTTTGCTCATTCTGCCAATTCATCAAAGAGTACCGGCTTGAATAAATAGCGGCTTCGGTTGGTCCGTATAGGTTCTCCAATTGAGTATGAGGAAAGAATTTCCGGGCAGTTTCTACAAGCTGAGGCCAGATGGCTTCACCTGCAATAAAAAGATATTTTAATGAGGATAACCTGGGGATATCTGAAAGAGATAGAATCTGCACAAATACGTTGAACATAGAAGGAACAAAATTTAGGTGAGTGATATGGTGGTGTTGTACTGCATCCCTGATTTTTTCAGGTTCTTTCTCTGCTCCGGGTTCGAGGATGGTTAACGATCCACCTGAAATAAACCATCCGAATAATTCGGAGACGGAAACATCGAAGAGAAATGAGGTTTTTAATAAATAACTGTCGGGAGAAATACAGGGGAAGTGTTGAGCCATATAGTGAAGTGTATTGGACATGGCTTTTTGGCCGACGATAACACCTTTAGGGATACCGGTTGAACCGGATGTATAGATAATATAACCACCTTCATTGGAATTATGGAGAAGTTCGTGTTCGTGTGGATGAGAATAAATTTCTGCAATCTCCTCTTTTGTTATAATTAGAGAGGCATTACTATCTTTAAGAAGGTAATAAATGCGTTCCTGGGGAAAGTCGGGATCGATTGGTAGGTAAAAAGCACCTGCTTTTAAAACGGATAAAACACCGATTACCATTTCAAAGGAACGGGGGGTTTTGATTGCAACAATGGTATTGGGGGTGATTCCTCTTTGCTTCAGATGTACTGCAATCTTGTCTGTGAAAAGCTTTACCTGTAAATATGTCAGCGAAGCGGGATATTGGGTGAGAGCAATTTGATGGGGTGTACGAAGTACTTGCTCATGGAATATTTCCATAATGGGTTTGTGAATGGGATACTGTTGGGCAGTATTATTAAACATATCTATAATTTCATATTTTTCTTGGGAAGAAATAATTTCTATTTGAGAAAGAGAGATGGTGGGGTGATCTGTTATAGACGCGATAATCCGTTGGATATAATCGATTGATCTTTGAATGGTACTCTCTTTGAATAACCGGGTACAGTAACCGAATATAAAAACAAACTGGTCCGGATTTTCAATTACAGTCAATGTCAAATCGAATTTAACGGTATCGATAGTATGAAAATATGGAGTTATATTGAGCTCTTTTGACTTAAGGGGGTCATCTATTGTGGATTGGGCATCCTGGAAAGTAAACATTGTATCGAAGAGTGGATTTCGTCCGGGATCCCGTTGGATGGATAGTTTCTCGATTAATTCTTCAAAAGGATAATCCTGATTTTCAAAGGCCTGGATGGTGGTGTTTTTGATCTCCTCGAGAAAATGGTCGACTGTTTTATCATCTGTTGGAAAAGTGCGTAATGCGAGCGTATTGACAAACATCCCTATAATGGATTCGAGATCGGGATGCCTGCGTCCTGATGCAGGGGTGCCGATAATGATATCCTGTTGACTGCTTATTTTACTAAGATATACGGAATAAATCGCAAACAATGTCATAAATAGAGTGGCATTGCTCGAGCGGGCAAGTTCTTTTAATAATTGGGATTGATTTTTATCGAGTTGGAATTCGATTGTACTGCCTTCAAAACTCTGGATCGATGGCCTTGTGAAATCGGTATAAAGATTGAGTACGGGGATTTCTTCATTGTATTGGTTAAGCCAATATTCTTCTTGCTGGCGAAGTAATTGAGGTGGAAAGAGGACTTGCTGGGATTGAGCGAAATCCGTGTAATGAACAAATACGGGTGAAAGCTCTTCGCCGGTATACAAAGCACGAAACTCCTTAAAGAATATATCGATGGAAATTCCATCGGAGATAATGTGATGCATATCGACAAGGAACAGGGTTTTATGATTTTCAAAAGGTATAAGACTCGCTCGAAGAAGGGGGGCATTAGAAAGCTTAAAGGGTTTGAGAAATTGAGATAATACAGTGGAAAGATTTTTTTGATCAACGCAGGATTGCTCTACCTGGATAGAGAAATGGATGTCCTGGTGAATTATTTGTATGGGTTCTTCGTTATAAGTATGAAATGAAGTTCTAAAGCTTTGATGCCTTCGAATCAATTGATTAAAAACCTGTGATAATTTCAGATGATCGACTGGTTCTTCTATCCACCATGCAGAGGGCATGTTGTAAGCGGTCGAGTTTTCATACATGGTATGTAAGAAATACAACCGCTTTTGTGATGAAGAGAGTGGGTAATATTCCCTTTCTTCAACGGGTTGCAGGGGATAAAGTGTACTTTGTGAAGCTTTTTCGATATGGGGTGAAAGGGTTCGGATAGTAGGATTCTTTAAAATCTGCCCCATTGGAATTTTCACGTTAAAAGTTTTATGAATCTTAGCCGCAAGTGAAGTTGCTTTTAAAGAATGGCCTCCTAAATGGAAGAAATTATCATCGATTCCAATGGAGTGAGGAATCATGAGTATTTCACGCCAGATATTAACTAGTATTTCCTGGGTTTTGTTCTGAGGAGGAACTGATACTTCTGAGGCAAATTGCCAGGGCTCGGGGAGTGTTTTTCGGTTAATTTTTCCATTAGGGGTTAAAGGAATTTTTTCGAGAGGGATAAAGTAAGAAGGAACCATATAGTT
>JAKAGC010000724.1 GCA_021817755.1 Acidobacteriota bacterium
TTCCTGTGTTTTTCGCCGCCACTTCTTTTACCTGAGACTTAACATCGTTGAGAACATTTGCAATGGTATCCTCATTCACTCCGTATGATTTCAATATCTCTCCTAATTTTTCTTCAATACCGATAAATCGGATTTCCTGCTCAACTTTGAACGATTTCCCATCTGACCAATATCCAAGTTTATTACCCGCCTCATCCAAAGCCTGAACATACCATATATAGTTGCTTCCAGGTTTGAGACTTTCTTCCGAAGATAGTGTCCACGATAATGCCGGACCGGGAATATCTTTGATTAACACGGGAGATGTCGTTGCTGCTAAATTTTCATAAGTAGTCGATTTTGCATCGACTAATTCGAAGATCGCAATCCGATAAGATGCAGCATGCTTAACCAATGACCAACTGAACGTTGGGCAGCTCTGCCAAACAATAACTGATTGGGTGTCGCTCCCCGGTGAAATCGCCACTGGAATCTTTCCTCCCTCCTGGGCTACTATCCAATACGGGATTAGCATAAGCATAAAAAAAATTGTAATAAAAATGAAATGTTTTCTTTTCATTCTTCCTCCTTATTTAGTATAGTATTGTACTTTTCGTTTGTTTATGTTTTGTATCCCTTCGTCTCTCGAATATTTATATTATTTATATTTGATATGCTTGTCAATCCCAAATCTTGTGCAAAAATAAAAAAAGGCAGGTTTTGGAGAACCTGCCTTTTTTTAAGAATCAGTGACTAATTTTTTTCAAGTCGTGTTATTCGTTCCTGAAGATCGGAAATAATCTTTTTCTGTTCATTATTTATTAGTTTCTGTTCCTCATTTTCTTTTTTCAGTTCCTGCACAACTTTTGTTAATACAGCCGTTATATCCATTGGACTTAATCCTTTTCGATCTGAAGTCGCAACCAAGTCGGGAACATCTTCTGCGATAAAACCCACATGTTTATCGGAACTATCTAATTTATAATTGTATTTAACGGGGTTAAGCTTGATTAATGCATCAAGGGCTTCCCCAATGTTAAGATTTTCGATATTTTCTTTTAATGAACGGCTTGACGCATTTGTCCACACACCGCCTGTCGTACATGATGCACCGTTGGACATGTCCAAGCTTCCATCCGTATTTAATCTCATTTTCCATGAACTATTGACTACTAAACGTAAAGGATGATTGGTTGTGGAACCAAAATTAGCATAAGCGTCTGTTGCGTTAATGTAGTTTGCGGCTCCGTCAGTTCTTTTCACAAGAATACACGAATTTAAACCAGTAGTGTCAACTTCTACGGGATAGGCTGGAGTACTAGTACCTATACCAAGTTTCCCATTTATATTTAATGCACCATTGCTTTCAGATATTAATGAATTAACCAAACGAGTATTGGCATCATCCCATTTACAAATATATGTATCGCTCATATCACTTCCAGTCAAACCACCCCCTACATCATCATTCTCATCAACATATCCTTTGGTTACTAATTTATCATTGTCAGTAGAACCTGTAACAATAGTTGTTTTACCATTTAGAAGATTAATTTCGGAAGAATTAATTTGAGTTATCCCATTATCCAGGCTTAAATAACCAGTAACTTTTAAATTCCCATTAACTTTTAGTAATGTATTATCAAATTCCCCATAAATCAGTGGAGAACTGGTACCGGAATTAGCAATATAGAGTTTATTAGAACCGGTTTCATCAGAGCCAGCACTATATCCAAGGAAAATGTTCCCATATCCAGTGTTATTGGCATATCCAGCGGTTTGTCCGATGAAAGTATTATTGAATCCTGTGGTATTGCTATGTCCGGTACGATTTCCGAGGAAAGTATTACTGTATCCAGTGGTATTCGAATTTCCGGCATAAGTCCCGAGAGTAGTATTAAGGCTTCCTGTTGAATTTGAATAACCAGAAAAATGGCCGATGAAAGTATTATTGGACCCAGTGGTGTTCTGGTATCCGGCGCTTCTTCCAATAAAGGTATTAAGATTACCTGTAGTGTTGCCATACCCCGCATAATATCCTAAAAAGGTATTACTATTTGCAGAAGAATTAAAGTATCCTGCACCACTCCCAATAAAGGTATTGTAAGATCCTGTAGTACAGGAGTACCCAGCTTGTAATCCATAAAAAGTATTGGAATCCCCCTCATAACCATTAACAATATTTACATCCGGTGAAATAGTTTTTCTTGTTTTTTTCACCGTCACTTCTTTTACTTCAGATTTTACTTCATTGAGAACATTTGTAATAATCTCTTCATTCACACCATACTCCCTCAGTTTTTCAGTAAGCTTCTCTTCAATACCGATAAATTGGATTTCCTGTTCTACTTTGAATGATTTCCCATCTGACCAGTATCCAAGATTATTACCTGCCTCATCCAAAGCCTGAACATACCAAATATAGAAGCTTCCAGGTTTGAGACTTTCTTCCGAAGATAGTGTCCATGATAAAGCGGGTCCGGGAATATCTTTGATTAGCACGGGAGATGTCGTAGATGCTAAATTTTCATATGTTGTTACCATTGCATCAATTAATTCAAAGATTGCAATCCGATAAGATGCGGCCTGCTTAACTGATGACCAACTGAATGTTGGGCAGCTCTGCCAAACAATAACTGATTGGGAGTCACTCCCCGGCGAAATCGCCACAGGAATCTTTCCTCCCTCCTGGGCTACTAGCCAATACGGGATTAACACAAACATAAAAAAAATTGTAATAAAAATGAAATGTTTTCTTTTCATTCTTCCTCCGAATTTAGTATAGTATTATACTTTTTATTTTGTTTAATGTTTGTATCCCAAGGTCTCTCGAATCTTTATATTATTAATATTTGATATGCTTGTCAATCCCAAATCTTGTGCAAAAATAAAAAAAGGCAGGTTTGGGAGAACCTGCCTTTTTTTTAAGAAATAGTAACTAATTTTTT
>JAKAGC010000052.1 GCA_021817755.1 Acidobacteriota bacterium
TTGTTACCTTTTACAATCCACCGAAATTCTTTAAACAGGAAGAATGCAGATGGGCGATTAGTATGGCGTTAGATAAGAATATCGAGATTAAAGCTCCCTTAAAAAGAAGGCAAGCTCCCAAACACATGGCGGTTACTTTACTTCATACGGATTTGAAGAAAAATGTGAGGGAATCATTCCCTATTCTCGATAAATACTTTTTAGAAAACCGGTATCGTAAATTATGGCCTGCATATGAGGTTTATGACACCGATAAGATTACGATTGTTCATCCGATCGAATACCCATCCGATAAAAAATAAAGGAAGTCGTCATACTCAGGGCGAGGTTTTAATGAAACTGGACCCCGGCATCCTGGGCAGGCGCTTTCAAGAAAATCAAATTTATCATGTTATCTAATCAGGAGTAATGAAGATGAAAAATTTAAAGTCTTTTGTTTTTTTGGGATTGTTGATGATACTATTGGTTTGTCCGGTTTTATCCTAGAATGCACCTGCCGGAGTAACACAAGGAAAAGGTTCAATTGAAGATCCGTTTATCATCCCTGAAACCGATTCGTCGATTAAAGTTGACGGAAAAATGGATGATAAGGCGTGGGAAAGTGCGTTAAAACTGGATGTTTCTTTTGAAAGCTGGCCCGGTGACGGGAATCCGGCTCCTATTAAAACCTATTGTTATCTTATATATAGTAAATCCTATTTATATGCGGGATTTGTGGCATATGAACCGAACCCGGAAAAAATCAGAGCTTACTATTTTGAACGGGATAAAATTATTTATGATGATTTTGTTGCAATCTTTCTGGATACATTTAATGATGGCCGTCGTGCCTATGGTTTCCGTAGTAACCCGATGGGTGTACAATTCGATGATATCCGTTCAAGGACAGGGGCATCGTTGGCATGGGACGCTATCTATGACTCGGAAGGTAAGGTTTATAGTTGGGGTTATATCGTTGAAATGGCTATTCCGTTTAATCAGCTTCGTTTCCAGCACTCCAAAGAAGATCAGGTTTGGGGAATCAATGCAAAACGTATTTACCCGAGGGAAGTTTTATACAACTTCGACCACATTAAAGTGGATCGCAATAATGATTGTTTGATTTGCCAGTATGTTAAAGTAAAAGGGTTTAAAGACGTTAATCCGGGGCGTAATATCGAAATCGTTCCGACACTAACGGGAACGCGTACGGATACACGTAAATCGATGCCTAATGGTAAAATGGAAAAAACCACAGAAAAAATCGATCCGGGATTAACGATTCGTTGGGGTATTACTCCCAATATGACGATGATTGGAACGTTTAAACCGGATTTTTCCCAGGTGGAAGCGGATTCATTACAGTTGGATATCAATACTCCTTTTGCACTGGCATATGAAGAACGTCGTCCTTTCTTTTATGAAGGTTCGGATTATTTCAATACGAATTTTAATATTGTGTATACGCGTACGATGAGAGAACCGAAATGGGGTTGGAAGTTAACCGGGAAACAGAAAAACAACACAATCGGAGCGATTGTGGTACAAGATAATTATACGAACTTAATTTTCCCTGCCAGTTACTATAACTCTTCGGCATCGTTGGTAACAGATAATATTTCTTCTATCGTACGTTACAAACGTGATTTTGCAAGTAATTCCACTATCGGTATACTAATAACGGATAGAGAAGGAATTAATGATCCTACTGGGAAAAATTATTTTAACCGTGTGGGTGGAATTGATGCGGATATTCGTATCGACCGTAAAAACAGGGTTGGTTTACAATTTCTGGGTACGAGTACGCGGTATCCGGATGCGGTTGCATACAATTATGATCAGAAGCTGAATGATTTTAGCGGTACTGCTCTGGACGCGTTTTTCTCACATGATACGCGTCATTTCGATTATTCGTTTGAAGTTCAGAATGTAACGGATGGATTCAGGGCTGACCTGGGTTATATGCCGCAGGTTAATTATCGCCGCGGGGATGCGTTAACCAGTTATACGTGGATTGGAAAACGGGGAAGCTGGTTCCGTCAAATTGCATTGTCCGGTAAATTTACTTATTCGGAAGACCAGGACGGCGATTTGTTAAAGAGCGGTGGTTATGTTCAGTTCTATTATAATGGTATCATGCAGTCGTATATCAATCTTCAACTCTCTGCATACAGGGAAATGTATTATGGGATCGATTTTGATTATAAAAATTTATTGCTCTCCATCAATATGAAACCGAAGGGTTCTCTTGAATTTACGGTACAATCGAATATCGGTAGAAAAATCGATTACAACCTGGCGGCGTTGGGCGATAGAGTACAACTGGTTGGAGAAGCGGTTATTAAACCGGGACGTCATATGCGTTTGCAGTTGAATCACACCTATGAGCGCCTTGATAATGCAGAGGGTGTGGGTAGGTTCTATACTGCTAATATCAGTCAATTCAGCGGTGCTTACTTTTTTAACGTCAAAACCTTCTTCCGTGCGATTCTCCAGTACATCAATTATGATTACGGTAACCCGGTTTATTGGTCGGTTTACGGGACAAAGTATGAGAAATTGGCTACCCAGCTTCTTTTTTCTTATAAGATCAATCCCCGTACGGTTGTATTCTTAGGTTATAACGACACCTATAATGGGAACGATTTTTATAATCTGACCCAGAAAAATAGAACGTTCTTCTTAAAATTGAGTTATGCATTATCCCTTTAAGGGAATCATGTAATAAAATAGTTTTTTACTTCGAATAATACATTCGAAGCTTTGGGAATACGGGGTGTGCCGTTTGGCATGCCCGGTATTCCTGTCCCCATGTGTCAAAACATTATCCTTACCCAACTTTAACCTCACCTCCAGGAGAAATAATCAATCGATATCGATGCGACTGTAATTATTTTTCGAGGTGAAAAATCAAAAAAATAAACCCTTGCCCGGATTGGAGCAATTTCTACGATTATTTGTGCAAAAAATCGGGAGTTCTCCTAAACATTAAAATCCCCTACCGGGCATTGATTGGAGTACTTATGGATTTAGCCCAGAGGATTGCACAATTATCACCGGAACAACGAAAATTACTTGAAAAAAAACTGGCTCAACAAGATATCGATATTTTAAAAATCCCTGTAACCCGTGAAACGGAAGAAAAGGGGTATAAATACCCTCTCTCATTCGGACAGGAAAGATTGTGGTTTATTCAGCAACTGGAACCGGGTAATTCAGCTTATAATTTAATGAGAGCAGTTAAGCTGGAAGGGGAGTTTGATCCGGATGCATTAATTCGCAGTATAAATACCATAGTAGCCAGACATGATATTTTACGAGCGACCTTTCAATTTGAAAACGAAAAACCATTTCAGGTTATTTCCGATTTCTCGCCTATTACTATGGAAATAACCGATTTAAACCATATAATCGCCGAA
Source organism: Acidobacteriota bacterium (assembly GCA_021817755.1). Classification (GTDB taxonomy): domain Bacteria; phylum Acidobacteriota; class Aminicenantia; order UBA2199; family UBA2199; genus JAKAGC01. The sequence goes on from JAKAGC010000052.1 coordinate 3,399, forward strand.
GATAAAGAAAAGCAAGTTCAAATGCATATCGATGAGGATTTAAAGAAACCTTTCGATCTGGTAACGGGCCCTCTGCTTCGGACACGTTTATTTATTTTGAATCGGAATCAATATGTATTTCTGCTTGTGATTCATCATATTGTTTCGGATGGGACATCGATCCAGGTTTTTATCAGGGAGCTTGTCCGTCATTACCAGGCATATAGAGCTTATGGCAATAAACCTGCTGAAACGGCTTCTATTGTCATGCCTCCTCTCACTATCCAGTATGAAGATTATGCTTGCTGGCAGCGCCGATGGTTCGGAACAGAACTTGAATCGGTAACGAGGAAAAAACAGGAAGCTTTCTGGCTGGATCAATTTAAAGGTGAAATTCCGATGCTGGATCTTCCTTTTGATTTTGAGAGACCACCTTTACAGGATTTTGAAGGAGATTCTATAGATTTTCACCTGGATTTAAGGGAGTCCGATGCGATCAGGAAACTGGCATCGACTGAGAAAACTACACTCTATGTGGTTTTGCTTTCTATTCTCGATATTATGCTTTCCCGGCTAAGCGGAGTTGAAGATATTATCATCGGAACGCCGGTTGCAGGTCGAAGGCATCCGGATGTGCACCAGCTTATCGGTATGTTTGTAAATACGCTTGCGCTTCGAAATTACCCACGCACTGACCTCTCCTTCCTGGAATTTCTTAGGGATGTGAGAGAACGGACATTAAACGCATTCGAAAACCAGGAGTACCGGTACGAAGACATTGTAAATCGGGTGAATGTTGCGCGTGATACGGGGAGGAATCCACTTTTTGATGTGATGTTTCTTTTTCGAAATGTGGATTATGCGGAAGTGAATATCCCGGGACTGTTAATGAAAACTTTTGAAATCGAAAATAAAACATCAAAATTCGATCTTACTTTGAGCGCCTGGGAATCCAATCATATTTTACATTTTAATTTCGAATACTGCGCGAAACTATTTAAACGGGAAACGATTGACCGGTTTATCGGTTACTATGTTCAAACGCTGCGTTCCATCATCGATAATGAAAGAATGACTCTTAGAGATATCGATATCATCCCGGAGTCAGAAAAGGTATTATTATTGTATGGCTTTAATAAAACAGAAGTTCCATATGATACTGATAAAACGCTTCACGGAATCATCGAAGAACAGGCATTACGTAACCCGGATCGAATTGGGATTACGGGAAAATTATTAACTGAAGAAAGAAAAACCGGAACTGAAATCCTTCATTTGACCTACAGAGAGTTGAATGAGAGAGCAGAAATGCTTTCGAATCGATTACGTGAAGTAGGAGTAAAAAGGGGGGATCTGGTAGCGGTATTTGCGGACCGGACGGCTCAATTAATGGTAGGGCTTCTGGCAGTACTGAAAGGGGGTGGAGTTTATGTCCCACTGGATCCGCAGCATCCCTCCAAACGGATAAAATACATTCTTGAATCGGCGAATGCGGGGGTGGTGTTGACTGATAATGATATACTGGATGATTCGGGATTAATAACAATTCAACTGGGGGATGAAAATAATTATGTGAGAGAAATCTCTTCATCATCTTTGCGAGTATCTTCAGGAGAAGGGGCATATACGATTTTTACTTCGGGTACTACGGGCCTTCCAAAAGGAGTTATGATTGAACACCGGGCAGTTATTAATTTTATCGAAGGAATGAACCGGATTATCGAATTTGGAATTAATAATGTCATTTTATCATTGACTACTGTATCTTTTGATATATTCGGCCTTGAAACCTATGTTCCCCTGGCTTCGGGATCGAGGGTTATTATGGGGACGACTGATGAACAGCTTGATCCTTCATTGTCGTTACAAGCGATGCAACGAGAGAGTGTGGATATATTCCAGCTTACGCCATCGAGACTTCAATTGCTTCTCTCTTCAAGTGATCCGCTCTTAAATAATGCTCTGGCCAGGTTACGGTTTTTATTGGTAGGGGGGGAAGCATTCCCCGAAAGACTACTGGAACAAGTTAAACCGTTGATGAACGGAACGATTTTGAATGTTTACGGCCCAACTGAAACAACAATCTGGTCTACTGCAAAGAATCTTTCAAAAGAGACACCGTTGAATATTGGCAGACCGATTGCCAATACGCAAATTTATATTCTGGATAAATATATGAGGCTTACTCCGGTTAATATAATGGGGGATATCTACATTGCTGGAGATGGACTTGCGCGTGGATACCTGAATAAACCGGAGTTAACGGCGGAGAAATTTATCTCTTTTTCGCTCCGGGAAAATCGATTGACTTTAAACAATTTGGATAAGGATGCATCGAAAGGGGAATCCTCTCAGTCTCATTCGGGGCTGAACACCATCACTGTTTATAAAACGGGAGATATAGGGAAATGGAGGAGTGACGGAACGATTGATTTTTTTGGACGGAGCGATCACCAGGTTAAAATCAGGGGATACCGGATCGAACTGGAAGAGATCGAAAATCGTATGCGTCACTTTGATAAAATAAAGGAAGCAGTAGCGGTTACTCGAAATGATACTTCGGGTAATCCCTTTATATGCGCTTATTACATTTTAAAAGATACGGCTGAAAAGGTTGATAATTCTATTCTGAGAGAGTTTCTTGCTGGAGAATTACCGGAATACATGATTCCCTCCTATTTTATACAAATTGAAAGTATTCCGTTGACTCCGAATAAAAAAATCGACCGTAAAGCGCTTCCTGATCCGGATGGATTCAGGCCACAAGTTGGATCATCTTATCTTGCACCGCAGACGGAACTGGAAGAAAAACTGGTGCGTCATTGGATGAACGTTTTGCACATGGATAAAATCGGTGTGCATGATAATTTTTTTGAACTGGGTGGAAATTCAATGAAGATCATCCAGTTGAATAAAGTGTTGAAAACAGATCTTGGAAAAGATATCCCTGTTGCAGTAATGTTCAAACATCTTACAATTAGTTCGTTCGCACGTTACCTTGTAGAGCTGGAACGGAATGAGACATCGCTTGCAGCGCAAAAATCAAATGAACAAAAGAAACAATCGATGAATAATGCAAAGAACCTGTTTAGATCGACGATCGTTAAAACGGCAACAAAAGGAAGATTTGACCGGGTATAACCGGCAGTACATGAAAAGAAGGTAAATTACGAATAAGATAATATGGTGTCTTACAGATTATTAATCTGATGTATCTGTTCTATTAATTGGTTTAAAAGTAAAAAATCATACCATATAAAAGTTAGAAATATTTTCAGGAGAATAAACCTATGAATGACAATGAATTACCAGGAACCGAGTTACTGGAAGGGGTGGCCATAATCGGTATGGCCGGTCGATTCCCTAAAGCTGCAAATGTAGATGAATTCTGGCAGAACCTTATTGACAGCAGGGATTGTATCGCATTTTACACAGAAGAGGAGTTGATTGAAGCGGGAATCGATCCGAATACGGTAAAAAATCCCTTTTATATTAAAGCGAAAGGGGAAGTGGGTAATGTGGATATGTTCGATGCGGCTTTTTTCGGTATTAACCCACGGGAAGCGGAAGTAACGGATCCGCAGCACCGGATGCTACTGGAATGTGCATGGGAAGCGATGGAGCATGCTGGTTATGATTCATTTAAATACGATGGTTCTATCGGGATTTACGCGGGAAAAAGTATGGACTATTATTTATTACTTAATGTTTATCCCTATATTAAAAAAGAGATTTCCGCGGGATCGCTTCAAGCAGCTATAGGGAATGATAAAGACAGTTTGACTACAACTATTTCATATCGCTTGAACCTGACAGGACCTGGTATTACTATTCAGACATCGTCTTCCACATCTCTGGTTGCAGTTTGCGTTGCTGCGCAGAGTTTATTGACCTATCAATGCGATATCGCATTAGCGGGTGGTATTACTGCAGGACCTCCAATGAAATCGGGTTACCTTTACCAGGAAGGAGGTATCTGGTCGGATGACGGTCACTGCCGTGCATTCGATGCAAGATCGAAAGGATTTGTACCGGGCAGCGGTATGGGTATGGTTGTTCTTAAACGGCTTGAAGAAGCAGTTAACGATGGAGACCGAGTATGGGCTGTAATTAAAGGCTTTTCTGTTAATAACGATGGGTCCAAAAAGGTGAGCTACAGTGCACCGAGCGTGGATGCTCAATCGGAAGTGGTTTCCCAGGCATTGGCGATATCGGGTTTTCATCCTGAAACGATCGGTTACATTGAAACCCACGGTACGGGTACTCATATGGGGGATCCGATCGAAGTTACGGCTTTAACACAGGCATTCCGTGCTTATACTGATAAAAAACACTTCTGCGCGATTGGTTCAGCGAAAAGTAATATTGGTCATCTGGATAATGCGGCAGGTGTGGCAGGTTTGATTAAAACGACTCTTGCGGTTTACCATGGGAAAATTCCTGCATCTTTGCACTTTGAAATCCCTAATCCGAGAATCGACTTTGAAAATTGTCCTTTCTTTGTAAATACAAAGTTACGGGACTGGCCGAAAGGTGACACTCCACGCAGAGCAGGAGTCACTTCGCTTGGAATGGGAGGAACAAATGCGCATGTGGTCATTGAAGAAGCACCAAGATTGGAAAAAACGGGTCCATCGAGAGAGTGGCAATTACTGATGCTCTCAGGCAAAACTGCTACGGCTTTAAAAACCCGCACTAAAGAACTGGCTCAATATATTGGGGGTCAAAAGGAAGAAGAAACAAATTTAGCGGATGTCGCTTTTACTCTTCAAATAGGCCGCCGCGATTTCGACTATAGACGATTCATGCTTTCCCGGAATCTTAAAGAGGGAGGTGAAACACTGGGGCAACTCTCTCCTGGTAGAGTATTCGATGGTTTTTACGATACTACAGCTTCGGCGGAACGTCCGGTGGTTTTCATGTTTTCGGGTCAGGGTGCACAATATGTCAATATGGCACGGGAACTCTACGAAAAAGAAAGTACTTTCCATGCAACCATGGATGAATGTGCACGTATTTTGAAGCCGATATTGGGGCTTGATGTGATCAAGTTGATATATCCGGCGAAAGAAGAAGATATAGAGAAAAATAGCGAATTGTTGATGCAAACGAAGATTACACAGCCAGTACTCTTCATGATCGAATACTCCCTTGCCCGGTTGTGGGTGGAGTGGGGTGTAAAACCTGTAGCGATGATCGGCCACAGTATTGGTGAATTTGCGGCATTGTGCCTTTCGGGTGCAGTGAGTATGGAAGATGGATTACGAATCGTTTCTGCCCGTGGAAAATTCATGCAGGAAGTGGAAGAAGGTTCGATGCTCTCGGTTGGTGCTACTGAAAAAGAAGTAGAAGAATTTTTATCGGATGACATTTCCCTGGCAGCGGTCAACAGTCCGAGGAGTTGTGTCATTTCGGGTAATAAAGAAGCGATCGATGGGATAGAGAAAGTATTGACGGAAAAGAACATCTTTTGCCGGAAACTAAAAACTTCTCATGCATTCCACTCCGCTATGATGGATGGTATTCTCTCCAAATTTAAAGAAGTAATATCAGGGGTTTCCTTTTCATCTCCTCAAATCCCGTTTATTTCAGGTGTAACTGGTAAATGGATCAGGGAAGAGGAATTAAGATCGCCTGATTATTGGTCGAATCAACTTCGCCGGGCGGTACGTTTCGCAGATGGCATGAAAGAATTAATGAAAGACTCTGCGCGATTGTTCCTGGAAGTAGGGCCGGGGAATGGATTATGCGTATTAGCAGGCCAGAACAAAGGAACGGAATCTCCGGGATCTGAGACGATTTTTGCTTCGGTTCGACATATAAAACAGACGGAATCGGATTTAATGTTTATTCTTCGAACATTGGGTCACTTATGGTTAAGAGGAGCCTCAGTGGATTGGAGAGGGTTCTATGCGAATGAAAAACGCCGCCGTATGCCGTTGCCTACTTATCCTTTTGAACGAAAACGGTACTGGTTGGAAGGTGCAAAGGATAGTGCACCGGATAAGGAAATGCAGACATCAGAAGCAATGAGAGCGGAAAAACTACAACCTGTGCAAGTAGAAGCGGATGAAAAAGCGGCTCGTAATTTTCAACCGAGACCGCAATTACCGATTGAATATAAAGCGCCTGCGAATAATATCGAAAAAGGAATCGTGGAAATCTGGGAAGATATTCTGGGGATCCATCCGATTGGTATTGAAGACAACTTTTTCGATCTGGGTGGGCATTCATTACTGGCTACTCTTTTCCTATCTCGCGTGCAAGAAAAATTCCAGGTTCGTTTGGAATTGAGGGTCATCTTTGAAAGTCCGACGATTGCAGCAATTAGCCAGATTTTAATTGCAGATAAAGATTTTGCAGTAGAGGTAAAAACAATAGAAGATATCCTGGCAGAAGTAGAAGGGGAAAAAGCGAAGGGACAAGCAGAAAGTGAAAAACTTTTCCGTAATTTTCAACCGAGACCGCAATTGCCTGTGGCTTATAAAGAACCTTCGAATAATATCGAGGAAGGAATAGTCGATATATGGGAAGATATCCTGGGAATCCATCCGATTGGAGTTGATGACAACTTCTTCGATCTTGGTGGGCATTCATTACTGGCTACACTATTCCTCTCCCGCTTGCAGGAAAAGTTCCAGGTCCGTTTGGAATTAAGGGTTATATTTGAAAGTCCGACGATTGGGGCGATTGCACGCATTATGGTAGAAGAGAAAGGTTTAACTGCCGAAAGCCGGAAGATTGAAGAAATTATAGATGAAATCGAAATCGATCCGTATGGGGATATTCCACACGCACCGAAAAAAGAGGAATATGTTCTTTCTTCATCCCAGAAACGGTTTTATCTGTTGCAGTGTATGGAACCGGAAAGCGTGGCTTATAATATGACCGGAATATTGGATATCCAGGGCCGCTTCGATAGGGTAAAATTTGAAAATGTCTTTAAAAAGCTGATTCAAATGCATGAGACGCTTAGAACCTATTTTGTAATGAAGCAAGGTGAACCGTGGCAGCGGATTTTGGATCATGTGGATTTTGGGGTGGAATATGTAACGCTTCCTACTCCTCCGACGCAGGAATCAATTAATGCGAAAATAAAGGAGTTCATCCGTCCATTCGATCTTACAAAAGCTCCCCTTCTTCGTGTGGGACTTCTCCAAATGGGTGAAGATAAACAATTGTTGATGTTCGATATGCATCATATTATTTCGGATGGAACATCATTAAACCTACTCGCCCGGAGCTTCATCAAGCTTTATTCGGATCAGGCGTTACCTGCTATGAAGATCCAGTATAAAGATTTCTGCGAATGGCAGAGTAAATTACTCTGGCTGGGTAAGTTGAAAAAAGAGGAAGAATACTGGTTAAATATCTTTTCGGGGAAATTACCAATATTGAATTTACCGACTGATTACCCCAGACCGGAGATACCGGATTATAAGGGAGAAAGTATTCTTTTTACCTTAGATGAAAATATCACGCGGCAGGTAAATCGACTGATGAGTGAGACGGGTACGACGTTATTTATGTTCCTTCTGGCGGTTTTTAATGTGCTATTGGGGAAATATTCCTCCAAAAAAGATATCGTAGTGGGATTACCGATTGCAGGAAGGAATCATCACGATTTAGAAAACATTATCGGATTACTGATGGAAACACTCGCGCTGCGGAACCATCCGAATGGAGAAAAACCTTTCGATGAATTCCTGGCGGAAGTAAAACGTAATACGGTAGATGCTTTTGAAAACCAGGCCTATCCATTCAGAGAACTGGTCAAAAAGGTAACGGATGAAACCAACCTGGCACACAGTCCTTTATTTGATGTAATGTTGTTGGTACATAGTGCCCAAATCGGTTTCAAGAAAACGCAAATCGGGGATTTGTCTTTTACTCTTCATGAAGGTTTTTCGCAAGGAATTGCCAAAACGGATCTTGCCCTGGAAGCAGAAGAAATAAACGGAGTGATTCATTTTATATTAAAATACTCCACCAGCTTGTTTAAAAGCGAAACGATGCAGAAATTCACGGGTTTCTTCAAACAGATTATTATCGCTGCTCTGGAAAACAAATCCATCCGTTTGGAAGATATCGTTTTGTCTCATGAACTGAAGATTGCTGAAGGGAACCTTATTCACCCGGAAGAAATCCAGTTTGAGTTTTAAGACGAAGAGATAATATAAATATTACAGGATCGTGCGTGCACTCGGGAAGTGTAAGCCCGGAAGTGCACGCCGGTCTATTCATACTTTGTTTTACTTCTCCAATTAATCACATTTTATTGTTTGAAAAAGTTCAAGTTTATTTTTATTCTGTTTTGTTTTTTTCTTTTTTTACTTAGAGGATGGAAATAAAAATAAAATAAATTCATTTTATTTAATGGTTTGATGAGAAAGGGAATATGCAGTATTATTCGAGGTAATTCACTATTTTAAAACCCGGTCATACCGACTCCAATTACAAATGAATGGAATGAATGAATAAAAAATTACAAAATTATTCCCAAAAATCGTACATTTCAATGAAAATGTGGTAAAATATGTTCTTTCTCAGGCAGGTTAGGGGAATTCTTCCCGCAAAAATTCTACGTCTTTTAATCTCTCTAACTTCCGGGTGATAATATTTTACTTTCAAATTGTAAGGAGATCAGTTATGAAAACAAGTGTTTCGTCAGACCAACTGGTCCTGGCGGCAGAGCAAAACGTAAAAGAAGGTGAATATTGGATGACCCGATTTTCAGGCGAATGGTCGAGAGGCTCTTTCCCTTATGATATGGAGCCTACTTTTTCCACTCCCTCCGCAATGACAATGGAGACGGTTCATATACCGGAAAAACTCCAGGAAAAATTAATGGATT
>JAKAGC010000725.1 GCA_021817755.1 Acidobacteriota bacterium
CCCACATCACCTGGTTCGCAGAGTCCACAGGTGCCTTATTACTCGAGCAATTTGAAGGCATTGATAAAATAATCCCCGTTAACCTGAAAAAAGGCAATATTTCAAACAAAATAACGAATCTTAGACAAATTCTCAGAGAATTTAGAGGAAAATTCGATCTTGTTATTGATTTCCAGGGACTCATAAAATCAGCCATTCTTTCATGGTTATTGGATTGTAAAACCATTGGGTTTCATAATTCCAATCTTCGAGAAAGAGCCGCACGTTTTTTTTACACACAGAAAGCAACTCCATTTGATGAAAGTAGCCATGTCGTGTATAAAAATATCCATCTTGTGAAGCAGCTTTTTTCCCTTGAATCTTCCGAAAACACCCAAGTTACTTTCCCATTAGCATATCCCGTTAAAGATTCCGTTCCCGGTGCTAAACTTGAAGCTTTTTTAAAACAGTATAATCTAAAAGAGAAGCAATTTGTTATATTTAATATCGGTGGTGGATGGCAGAGTAAGATATTGAATTTCCAACAAAATATCGAAGTATTATCAATTCTAAAAGACAGGTATAATACCATAATTCTGTGGGGAAATGAAAAGGAAAAGAAGGTAGCGGAATTGTTAACACAACTAACCCGTATCCCCATGTCGGAGTTCTTCGATTTTGCAGATTTGATTCGATTCATTCGTATGGCGAAGCTTGTTGTAACCGCCGATACTCTCGCTATGCACCTTGCCGATGCCGTAGGAACTCCCTCAGTAGGAATTTTCGGTCCAACATCTCCACAGCGGAATGGTTCATTACTATCTCTCAGTATACCTGTACAGATTAATTTGCCTTGCAGGTTCTGTTATAAAAAAAAATGTGCTAAAATGGATTGTATCACGAAAATAAAAACTGAAAGCATCATCGAAGCTATCGAAAAAGGATATCGAACATGAAGAATTTATTGGAACTATTTATCAGGTATCGTGCGTTAGTCGGATTTATTTGTTTAATTCTCCTCTTGTACTTAGCTACTCCATCTCCTGTATCAGTGGCTATCGGTTTTTTCTTTATCATAGCCGGAATGCTATTTCGCGGTTGGGCTGCCGGGTATATCGATAAAGATGTCGTACTTGCAACCGGTGGACCTTTTTCCCTCACGCGGAATCCTCTTTATTTCGGGAATTTTATACTCGGAATAGGAATTGCCATTTCCGGAAATAATATCCCTTCATATGCAATTTTCATAGCTTTTTATCTTGTATTTTTCCCTTTCTTAATGATATTTGAGCATCGAAGATTAAGGATTAAATTCGGAAAGCAATATGAGGAATGGGCACGCAATTCAAATTCGTTTTTCCCTAAAATCAGGCGTATAACCAATCATGATTTTAATATTTCCTATTATATGAAAAATAAAGAATACCGTGTATTGTACTTTTCACTTCTTGTAATAGCCGTTATGGTTTTGAAAGTATTAAAATTTATTCGTGCATACTGATCCATCAGGGAAAAGCCAAAAACAACCTCTCCCTCTTAAAAAATCATAAAATAAAAGGGAAAAATTATAATCATAAATCCCATTATTTAAGCTCCTGACAAATAAAAAAGTTTCTGGAACTTAAATGATTTAAGTAATCCAAATCCCCCCAAAATAATAATATTTAATTATTAATAGAATTATTTTGCAACAAAATATTGATATTCTTTTTTTATTAATATAATATAAATATATAATTATCTACCAAATGGAGGTAACGATGATAGTGAGAATGGAAAAAATGCAATTAATATTTTTTAGCATCCTGATTATTTTTACACAAATAATCACAGCACAAACCCCGGATATATCAAATTCCGGTGATAAATGTATCTCCTGCCATAAAATAAAAACTCCCGGGCTTTATCTTCAATGGTCTAATTCGATGCACGGTACAAATAATATATCCTGCGTTGATTGTCACGGAGCAGAAAAAGAAGATCCTGATGCATTCATGCATAACGGTATATTAATTGCCACTCTTGTCACCCCCAAAGATTGCGGCCAGTGCCATGAGAAGGAGATGAAAGAAGTTGATATGTCTCATCATGCAAAAGCAGGTGAAATCTTAGAATCGCAAGATGCATATCTCGCTAATGCAGCAGGGGGATACCCAGCAGCTATTCAGGGATGCGAGAATTGCCATGGGTGTAAAGTCAAAATCGATCCCAATTCTCCCAACAAACTATCTTTAAAAAGTTGGCCCAATTCCGGTATTGGCCGTTTGAATCCGGATGGGAGCAAAGGTTCTTGTGTTGCCTGCCACACACGCCACAATTTTTCTATTGCCCAAGCCCGCCAACCCGAATCATGCAGTAAATGTCATCTCGGACCGGATCATCCTCAAAAGGAAATCTATGATGAGTCCAAACATGGAAACACTTATTATACCAATATAGATCAAATGAATTTGAAATCAGAAGCATGGGTTGTTGGAAAAGATTATTTTATCGCTCCAACTTGCGCCTCATGCCATATGTCTGCAACCCCCAAACAGGAAGTATCGCATGATGTTGGGAATCGGATCTCCTGGACGCTTCGCCCTGATATTTCCAGGATGCAAGATAATTGGTTAGCCAAAAGGGCGAATATGAAAGATGTTTGCAGTGCTTGTCACGGACAATCATTTATAAATGGACATTTTTATCAATACGATGCAACAGTACGGCTTTATAATGAAAAATTCGGAAAACCCTCAGGTGAAATTATGGCTCTTATCAAGAAAAACAATCTCCTTGAGAATAAAGCATCCTTCGGCAATAAAATCGAGTGGACTTATTATGAAATCTGGCATCATGAAGGCCGTAGAGCCAGGCATGGTGCATCCATGATGGGGCCCGATTATACATGGTGGCATGGATTCTATGAGGTCGCTAAACACTTTTATTTCGATTTTATTGCCAGA